>DASQDR010000246.1:0-30407 GCA_035634055.1 Tepidisphaeraceae bacterium
GGATCTCGACACGGAGGGTACCTCGCCAACCCGAGATCCCTCGCGAGTACGCTTCGGGATGACACGAGGCACTCGAACTCAACCCGTAGATGCGCGAAACGACCGCAGTTTATTAGCCACCCCGCGCCGCCCGCTCCCCGACGCGGCTCGCCGCGCGGGCCGATAATCCCGCTCGATTCGCCTTCTCCGTCGCCTAATTTGCACCTGCTCGCGTTGAATCGTAGTTCATGGGTGCCGCACCCGTGCCGCAACACGCGGGCGGCGACGAAGGAACCCACGCTATGACCACCCCGACCCACAGCTTCGCTTCGACCGCGCACGCTTCCATCCGCCTCGAGCGCCTCGAGCCCCGCCGGCTGATGGCCGTCAGCTTTGCCGACGGCGTGATCACCGTTGCCGGCTCCGACGCCGGCGGCGACGTCATCGTCGTCTGGCAGGCGGACGACAGCGTGTTGGTCAGCGACAACGGCGTCGAGCACGCCTTCCCCTCCGCCGGCGTCACCTCCGTCGTCGCCACCGGCGGCGCGGGCGACGACCTGATCGAAGTGATGAACCCCGACTTCTTCGCCGCGCCCGTCTCCTTCGGCGGCGGCAGCGGCAACGACTCGCTCGGTGGCGGCAGCGGCGACGACCTGCTTGACGCCGGCGACGGCAACGACATCGTCTTCGCCAATCGCGGCAACGACCAACTCCGCGGCGGCGCGGGCGACGAACTGATGGACGGCGGCGAGGGCAACGACCTGCTCCTCGGAGGGCGCGGCAACGACCTGCTCGGCGGCAGCTACGGCGACGACCGCATCGACGGCGGCGCCGGCAACGACCTGCTCTGGGGCGAGGACGGCAACGACCACCTCCTGGGCGGCCGCGGCAACGACACTCTCGAGGGCGGCGCCGGCAACGACCGCCTCAGCGGCGGCTGCGGAACCGACCGCGTGGACGGCGGCCCGGACGCGGATGTCTTCCTCAAGGGAGACACCATGGCCGAGCGCGTCGTTGACAATCTGGACGTGGTCACCGGGCCAACAAAGACCAAGGGCGGGAAGAAGGCGTAGCCGCACCGCGCGTGCCCTCGGCGATGGCGGTGTCTTCCTGAAAGCGTGTTCGGGAGAAGCTCCCGTGCCACCTGCTGGCCGGACGAATTGCGGCGTCGCCGCGACGTTTCGGGAAAATCGCCCGTCACTCCCGCGCCGGCAGCACGCGCACGCGACGGCCCTCGATCTTCAGCCGGCCCTGGGCGTACCACTGGATCGCCTGGGGATACGCCAGCTTCTCCTCCTCGAACACTCGGTGCGCCAGCGCCTCTGGCGTGTCGTCGTCCAGCACCGGGCAGGCGCGCTGGAGGATGATCGGACCGGCGTCATACTCGGCGTCGACGAAATGCACGGTGCAGCCGCTTACCTTGCACCCGCGCTCGATCACCGCCTGGTGCACGCGCGGGCCGAACATCCCCTTGCCGCCAAAGCTCGGCAGCAGCGCAGGGTGAATGTTCATTACCCGCCCGGCAAACCTTGACGGGACGTCGATCAGGCAGAGCCACCCGGCCAGCACCACCAGGTCCACGCCTGCGTCGTCGCACAGCGAGAACACCTGCCTGCTGAAGCTGGCGGCGTCGGGAAACCCGCGGCGGTCGACGACGAAGTTCATCACCTTCGCCTCCGCCGCCCGCTCCAGCCCGCGCAGCTCCGGCCGCGACCCGATCACGACGGAAACCCGCGCCGCAAGCGAGCCGCCGGCAATGCGGTCGATCAGGTTTTGCAACGTCGTGCCGGACCCGCTGACAAGCACGGCCATGTTGAGCGGGGGCGAGGGCATCGATCGGATTGCCTCGGGTCGCGAAGGCTCACTGCAAGCGCCGGACCGCCTGCGCGTCGCGGGCGGTCAGGTCGGGGAATTCGGCGTCGCTGCCGACGTCCGGGCGGCGCTTCCAGCTTCGGGCGCAGGCGGCGTAGGTGGCGCGTCGGTCGACCACCTTGACCGTCACGGCCGGGCCCTGCGCATCGGTGCTTTCGGCGAAGCTGTGGTAGCCCGCGCCGATCATGTCGGCCAGGTCCACGCCGTACGCCTCCAAGCGCCGGCGGAGGGCGGCGTCGTTGACGGTGAAGATCGCCTCGGCGTCGAGCCCCTTGTAGGCCATCTTCTTCTTCCCGTCCGCCTGGACGACGCCCTCCTGGTCGCGGAGCTGCTCGATGAGCTTCGTGAGCTGGTCGAGCCCCTGGTCGCGCAGCGCCATCACCTGCCGCCACTCCTCGACCTGCTCGGGCGATGCGTCCGCGGCGCCGGGCCGAGGGAGCAGCGCCAGGTGGACGCTCTCAAAGTCCCGATCCTCCGCCGGCTTGTGCTCGATGTACTGCCACGCCTCGTCGGCGGTGAAGACCAGCATCGGGGCGAGCAGCTTGGTGAGCACG
Source organism: Tepidisphaeraceae bacterium (assembly GCA_035634055.1). GTDB lineage: Bacteria > Planctomycetota > Phycisphaerae > Tepidisphaerales > Tepidisphaeraceae > JAICTV01. Next base: position 2,406 of record DASQDR010000246.1, read on the forward strand.
ACGACCGCGCGGTGCATGACCGTCTGCGTCCGCCGCCGAAGCGGGGAACCCGGCGACTCGCAGTAGAGCCGGTCCTTCATCGCGTTGCCGTAGATCGCGCTGATCTCCACCGAGCAGAAGTCGTGCAGCAGGCGGAACGCGCGGTGGAGCTGGTACTTGTCGTAGGCGTCGGTCACGCCGCGGATCAGCTCATCGATCTGGTGATTGGCCAACCCGTCCAGGCTGTTGAGCGGGATCTCCTGCGCGTCGGCGGCCGGGTTGAAGTCGTACAAATTGCTCAGCAGGTAGCGCAGGGTGTTGCGGATCTTGCGGTACTTGTCGCCGAACTGGCGGATCACGTCCGGCGAGACGGGGAGGTCACCCTGGTAGTCCACGCTGCACGTCCACAGGCGCAGCAGGTCGGCGCCGTGGGTCTCGATCTCCTTGGTCGCGGTGACGTACTCCTTGTCGCTCTTGCTCACCTTCGTGCCATCGGGCTTAACGGCGAAGCCGTGCGTCAGCACCTGCTTGAACGGCGGCGCGCCGGTGGCGCCGAGGCTCGGCAGCAACGAGAGCTGGAACCACCCGCGGTGCTGGTCAGACCCCTCCAGGTACAGGTCGGCCGGGAAGTGCAGGTAGCTGCGGCAGTTCAGCACCGCGTGCCAGGAGCTGCCGGACTCGAACCAGACGTCGAAGATGTCCTGCTCCTTGCGCAGCGTCTCGGGCTTGAAGCCCGGCGGGAACCGGAAGTCGCTGCCAAGTAGTTCCTTCGGCTCGTCGGTGAACCACGAGTCCGCGCCGCGCGTGCGGAAGTGCCTGGCGACGGCGCGCACCGACTCCGGCGTGAGCAGCGCCTCGCCCTGCTCGTTGTAGAAGACCGGGATCGGCAACCCCCAGGCGCGCTGGCGGCTGATGCACCAGTCGGGGCGGGAATCGAGCATCCCGCCGATGCGGTGCTTGCCCCAGTCCGGGACGAAATCGGTCGCCTGCACCGCTTGCTTCGCCGACGCGCGGAGCGTTCCGCCGCGGCTGGAGGGCTTGTCCATCGCCACGAACCACTGCTCGGTGGCGCGGAAGATGATGGGCTTCTTGCTCCGCCAGTCGTGCGGGTAGCTGTGGGTGATCTTCTCCTCGCCCAGCAGCACGCCCTGGTGCCTCAGCTTGTCGATGATCAGCGGGTTGGCTTCCCAGATGGTCTTGCCGCGCAGCCACTCGCTGGCGGTGTCGTCGAAGCGCCCGTCGGCCAGCACCGGGCTGTAGACGTCCAGCCCGTGCTTCACGCCGGTTTCGTAGTCCTCCTCCCCGTGCCCTGGCGCGGTGTGAACCAGGCCGGTGCCGTCGGTGGTGGTGACGTAGTCGGCGGCGACGACGCGCCCGCGGCGGTCGACGAACGGGTGCTGGTAGACCGCCTCCACGAGCTGCGCGCCCTCGAAGGTCTTGAGCACCTCGTAGCGGTTGACGCGCCCGTCGAACACGCGCTTGACCAGATCCTCGGCCACCACGCCCACGCGGTCCACGCCGTCGCGGTGGTAGCGCACCAGCGCGTACTGCACGTCGGGGTTGACGGCGATGGCGAGGTTGGCCGGCAGCGTCCACGGGGTGGTCGTCCAGACCACGAAGACCAGGTTGTCCGCGGCGCCCAGGCCGAACGGCGTGCCCAGGCGCTCCAGGCCGCTGGCGGGGAACTCGACGTAGATGCTCGTGTCGGTGACGTCCTGGTACTCCAACTCCGCGTCGGCCAGCGCGGTCTGGTTCGACACCGACCACGGCACCGGCTTGAGCTGCTTGTAGACCAGCCCCGCCTCGACGAAGCGGGCAAAGACCTCCAGCGTCTCGGCCTCGTACTCCGCGTTCATCGTCAGGTACGGGTTGTTCCACTCCCCGAGGATCCCCAGCCGCTGGAACTGCTCGCCCTGCACCTTCACGTATCGCGCGGCGTAGTCGTGGCAGAGCTTGCGGACTTCCACCGTCTCCATCTGGCGGATCTTCGGCCCCAGGTCCTGCTGGATCTTGTGCTCGATCGGCAGGCCGTGACAGTCCCACCCGGGGACGTACGGGGTCTGGTACCCCTGCATGGTGCGGAAGCGGAGGATGACGTCCTTGAGCACCTTGTTGATCACGTGCCCGATGTGGATGTCGCCGTTGGCGAAGGGCGGGCCGTCGTGCAGGACCCACTTTCCCTTCGGCGACGCCGCGCGGGCAGTCAGGAGCTTCTCGTACAGCCGCCCCTGCTGCCACATCGCCAGGCGCTGCGGCTCGTTCTGCACGAGCTTGGCCTCCATGGGGAAGGGGGTCTGCGGCAGATTGAGGGTCTGCTTGTAGTTCTTCTTTGCGGCTTGATTGGTCGTCATGACTTGGCCCAGCGGCTGGCGGGACGCGCGCGCGGTGCGCGGCCGGCCTGGCGGCTCTCCTTCACGCCTCTGCGGGGACGGGGGACGCGCCGGTCGCCCCGGCGGCCGGCGCTACTGTATGGGATGCGGGTTCGCCTTTGTAGGTGCCGGCGCCGAGGTCGATCCGCCGCCACCCGCCGCGCGTGAACCGCGCGAACATGAAGCTCCCGAGGACCAGGCCGTACCCCATCGCCACCATCCAAGGCCCGCGCGGGCCCAGGTCCGGCACGTGCCGCGCGACGAGGTACCCGCCCAGCACGGTGATGCTCCAGCAGAGCAGCGCCGTGGCCATCGCCGGCACGAACGTGTCGCCCGCCCCGCGCAGCGCGCCGTAGTAGACGATGTAGACGGCGTCGAACAGTTGATAAGCGGCGGCGAAGACCAGCAGCGTCGCGCCGATGCGCAGCACGTCAGGGTCGACGGTGAACAGCCCGATCAACTGCCGCCGCGCGAGCAGGAACAGCACCGCGCAGCAGACCATGTAGCCCAGCGCGACGGCGAAGCCCAGGTGCGCGCGGGCGACGGCGATGTCCGGCCGGCCGCGACCGATGTAGCGCCCCACCAGCGCCGTCACCGCCGTGCTGATCCCGAACGCCGGCATGAAGCTGACGGCCATGTAGCGGAACACGTAATTGTTCGCCGCCATCCCGGTGGTGCCGAAAAAGGAGAAGACCAGGTTGCCCCAGACGCCCCAGGCGAAGACGTCGGCGAAGATCTGGAACCCCGACGGCAGCCCGACCTGGAGCAGCGTGCGCATCTGCGCGGCGCGGTACTTGAAGTCCAGCGAGTGGAAGGTGCGGCGGATCGACGGGAGCATCGTCAGGCCGATCGCCAGCAGCGTCTCCACCGCCACGCCGACGTTCTGCGCCCACGCCGCCCCGGTGACGCCGAGGGAGTAGTGGAAGATCAGCACCCACGCCGCCAGCGCGTTGGCGGCGACGCCGGCGAAGGTGGAGACCATCACGTACTTCGCCCGGTCGATCGCCAGCAGGAACTGCCCGAAGGTGGTGCCGACGAGCTTAACGGCGCCGAACGACACCAGGATCTGGAGGTAGACCGCTTCCTCGCGCGCCAGCCCCGGCTCGTGCCCGAGCAGCAGGAACGCGCGCGGCGCCAGCGGGAGCAGCGGCAGCACCAGCGCCGCGAAGGCGAGCGAGAACCAGACGCCTTGCCACAAAAATTGCCCGCACGCGCGGTAATCCCGCCGGCCGTAGCTCTGGCTGACCAGCGTGTTGACCACCCACAGCACGCCCATCCCCATGCTGATGACCGCGAAGGCGAGGATGCCGCTGTTGGAGGCGGCGGTGGGCGCGGTCAGCCGGTCGCCCACGTGGCTGAGCATCCACGTGTCGAGGAACTGCATCACGGTGTACGACGCCATCTGCGCCACCGTGGGTACCGCGATGCGCAGCAGCTCGACGATCGGGCGCGGCTGATCGAGCAGCGCCGCGCCGGTGCCGCCGCCGCCTTCGCCGCCGCGGCCGCTTTCGCTGGGTAAACCCTGGGTCATGCGATCACCTGCAAGAACGAAAAAACCCCGAAGCCGCGTCGGCCTCAGGGTCTTCATCTGCGTGCAAAGGTTCCCTGCCGCCGCCTACGGTGCGCCAAGTCGAATGATGGCAATGGCCGGGATCATGATCATGGTCTGGACCGATCGTATCGGGCGACCGCGGCAAGTCAATCGCGCCCGTGCGGCAGCGGCGGTGTGGCGGCGGCGGCGTTGGCGATGCGGCGGCGTGGCGGTGCGGCGGCGGTGGCGAGGCGGCAAATCTTACGCCTTCGCGGTATAACCCGCTCCGCCATGTTCCAAAGCCAGACGCCCTACGAGCCCCAGCGCATCCACGCCGCCGCCATTTATTGCAGCGACGGGCGCGTCGGGGAGCACTTCGACGACTTCCTCCAGCACGGGCTGAAGCTGCCGCGCTACGACCGGGTGGCGCTGCCCGGCGGGCCGGCGGCGCTGGCGGAGCACCGCGAGACCGCCCTGGAGCACGCCGCCGTCGCCGACGAGCTCCAGTTCCTCGTCGACGTTCACGGCATCCAGCGCGTGGTGCTGATCCAGCACCAGAACTGCGCCTTCTACACCAGCCGGCTGAACCTCAGCGGGATCAAGGTCGAGCAGCAGCAGAACGATGACCTGCGGCGCGCCGCCGACCTGGTGCGAAAGATCACCCGGGTGGAGCAGGTCGAGGCGTACTTCGCCCGCCGGCTCGACACGCACATCCGCTTCGAGCCGGTCAAGCTATAGGCGCCGCGCAACGTCTCGAGCCACGCGAGGGCTGACCGCCGAGCAGGCCATGTTTGCCATCGCGGCCACGGACGGTTCAACCCTGGCCTGCCACCGTGGGGCACGCGGGGAGATGACGGGGCCGCGGCACCGCGCTAACATCCGGCCAAATGAGCACGACGACCCCGCCCCCCGAGTCGCCCGCCTCGCCCGCGCCCGCGTCCCCCGCCACCTCGGCCGCCACCTCGCCCGCCAACATCTCGCCGGTCTCGCATCCGGACCACTTCTCCGTCGGCACCGGTCCGTGGCAGGAGCGGCTGGCTTACGTGGTGGAGACCATGCGCGAGATGAGCAGCGCGACCGACCCGGAGTCGATGGTCAGCGCGTACGGCGACCGCGTCGGCGAGCTGGTGCCGTCGGACCGCTTCGTCGCCCTCAGCCGCCGCGACCTCCAGCGGCCGCTGGTCCGCGTGACACGATCTGACCTCTGGGAGGATCAGCCCAACCCCTGGAAGGAAAAAAGTCGCCTGCCGGTGCTCAGCGGCGGATTTTTTTCAGACCTCATCTGGGGCGACCTGCCGGTCGTGATTCAGGATTTAACCGTCCCCGCCGACGACCCGGCCGCCCCGTACTGCGCGGGGATGCGCAGCCTCATCGCCGTGCCGAACTACGACCGCGGCGAAGCGCTGAACATGGTCCTGCTGATGCGCGAGGTGCCCAACGGCTACAACCCCGAGCAGCTCCCGGAGCACGTCTGGATGAGCAACCTCTTCGGCCGCGCGACGTACAACCTGGTGCTGCGCGCGCAGGTGCAGGACGCCTACGAGGTGCTGGACCGCGAACTGAAGGTCGTGGCGGACATCCAGCGGTCGCTGCTGCCGGCGACGCTGCCGGATATCGCCGGCGTGGAACTGGCGGCCGACTACCAGACCAGCGCCCGCGCGGGGGGGGATTACTACGACTTCTTCCCGTTGCCCGGCGCCCGAGGCGAGCCGGCGGGGTCGCCCGGCGGCAGGTGGGGCATCCTCATTGCTGACGTCTCCGGCCACGGCACTCCCGCCGCGGTGCTGATGGCCGTCACCCACAGCATCGCCCACACGCGCAGCGGGCCGCCCGAGCCGCCGAGCCAGTTGATGAACTTCGTCAACCGCCACCTGGCCGCCCGCTACACCACCGGCAACGGGACGTTCGTCACCGCGTTCTACGGGATCTACGACCCGGCGGTGTGCCAGCTCACCTACGCCTGCGCGGGCCACCCGCTGCCGCGCGTGCGCGACAACGCCGGGCGGATGAGGGAGGCGTTCAGCAGCGACGGCGGCGGGCTGCCGCTGGGGATCGACGGGGACGAAATCTATCACGACGCCGTCGCCCGCTGCGCGCCCGGCGCGATGATCACCTTTTACACCGACGGGATCAGTGAGGCGCGCAACGCGACGGGGGAACTGTTCGGCGAAGGGCGGCTGGACGCGGCGCTCGAGCCCGCCGCCTCGGCGCAGGACGCGGTCGCGCGGGTGCGGGCCGCGCTGTCCGCCTTCACCGGCGGCAAGCCGCCCGGCGACGATCAAACGCTGATCGTGGCCCGACTTACAACTTAACCCGCCGCCCCGCCCGCGCCCCCCGCCGCCGGCCGCTTCCGCTGCGCGGCAATATGCGGAATCTTTTTGCCGCGCGCGCCAAAATCGGTATACTTCGATGTCCCATTTTGGTGTCGAAGGCTGGGCGGAGGGCGTCCGGGCTTCTCGTCTGTTGCAGATCTCCTGGTCAGTGACAGGTCCGCGAACATTCCTCACGGCACCACTCGTATAGCCATGGGCCCGCGCAATTCCTGAAGCGCCCCGCCGGCGGCCGAGCGAAGTTTCTTCTGCCGGGGCGGGCGCGGGGCAGTTGCGCGGGTGAGTTGCGTGGGCAGGTCCAGCCCGCGGCGGCGTCGCTGCCGGGGGCGAGCCGGGTTGCGCGGATGCGCCTTCCGCGCGGCGCGGCGAGATTGAAAAACCAGCCCCGCACGCAGCCTTTGCGCCGCCTGAACGTGCGGCCCGTACGGTGGTTGGGCAGATCTGAGGGCGATCGAGTCAGAGCAGTTGGCAGGGCCGAAGTGGGCTACCGCCGCTTCGCCCGTTTTTTACGCGCCCCGGCCGGGGCGGGAGAGAGATGGTCATGAACGAGACGCTTCCCACGAAGAGCAATGGCACCGCGCGTCCCGCGCGGCACACCGACCGCGGCCGCCGCCGCCTCCAGGCCGCCTCCCTCGCCGCAGTGGCGTCGCTGCTCCCGGCCGTGCAAGCGCTGGCCGCCAGCCCCGCGTTCTCGGTGGGCAACCTCACGCTCGGCGAGAACTTCAACAGCATTGGCACCGCCGCGACCGCAACCACCGTCACCACGATGCCCGACGGGTGGAAGCTCGATTCCGACGCGGCGACGCCGACCACCTCCTACAACGCCGCCGCCACCAGCATCCCCCGCGCCGGCGGGCTGACCGGCACCGGGGCGCTCACCACCAGCTCCTCGGGCGGCGCTTACAACCTCGGCGACAACGCGATGACGACGTCGACCGATCGCGCCGTCGGCTTCCTCACCTCCGGGAGCTTCACCTCGCCGCGCAACATCTTCGTCAAGATCACCAACAACACCGGGCAGTCGATCACCGCGGTGGACCTCTCGTACAACATCGAGAAGTACCGCAACGGCAGCCGCGCGTTCGACTTCAACCTCTCTTACGGCACCGACGGCTCGCTCTGGACCGCCGCCCCCGGCGGCAACCAGACCTTCGCCGCCGACGGCGCCACCGCCACCATTGCCGGCGTCGTCAGCACGCCCAAGGTCGTCAGCATCCCCACCTTGAGCATCGCGCCGGGCGCGGACCTGTACCTGCGCTGGGCCTATATCGGCAACGGCGGCAACACCAACGCCCAGGCGCTGGCGCTGGACGACTTCTCCATCACCGCCACCACCGGAACCGTCGCCGGGGACCCGAACGACCTGGTCTGGGACCCCAACGGCGCGACCGCGCCCAACCCCTCGAACGGATCGGGAACCTGGAGCGGCGGCAACACGTGGTGGTCCGCCACCGGTTCCACCAACGCGACCTTCGCCGCGACCAACAACGCCATCTTCGGCACCGGCAGCGGCACCGGCTCGTTCGACGTGACGCTCGACTCGGCGAAGACCGCCGGCAAGGTCGTCTTCGCGGACGCCTCCCCGACCTACACCCTCACGGGTGAGAGCATCACCCTCAACGGCGCCTCGGGCACGGCCATCGAGGCAAAGAGCTCGGCGACTATTGCATCTAACGTGGTGCTGGCCAGCTCCGGCATCGTCGCGGTCGCCGATGCCGGCGAGACGCTGAGCATCACGGGCGCGCTCTCCGGCGCCACTGCCACGCTCACCAAGTCCGGCAACGGCACGCTGGTGCTCGGCAACGCCGCCAACAGCTTCGACCATGTTGACCTCAGCAGCGGCACCATCGTGGTTGGCGCCGAGGGGGCCCTTGGCACCGGCAGCCTCGTCGTCAACAGCGGCACGCTGAAGACCTCTGCCGCCGTGAGCTTCACGCGCAACATCACCATGTCCGGGTCGCTCACGTTCGATAGCAACGGGTTCAACTCCGACCTGAGCGGCCGGCTGCTCGGCACCGGCGGCTTGGTGAAGAACGGCGCCGGCACCCTCAGCCTGACCGACGCCGCGCTCGTCACCACGGGCACGGAGTACACCGGCGCCGTCACGATCAACGCCGGCACCCTTCGCGTCGCCAGCGGAAACGAGGGCGCCCGCTCGCAGCTCGGCACCGGAATCGTCACCGTCAACTCCGGCGCCACCCTCACCTATGACAACGTCAAGGTCGGCCAGCCCTGGGGCTTCCAGAACCACCGCACGCGCCTGATGGACGGCGCCACGTTCGCGGCCATCGGCACCGCCGAGTACAACCGCGGAGACAGCGTGGAGCAGGAAGGCGACGCGCTCCGCGTCGCCAACGGCACCTCGACCGCGCAGGTCAACGTCAACCTCAACGCCGTCGGCGCCAACACCGTCTTTACGCTGAACAACCCGATCCGGCAGCTCACGGCGCTCGCCAACAGCACGCCCGCCCCGGACACGTACGCCACCATCCACGTTGGCGGCGGCGGGCGCGTGGTGCTGGCGTCGGGCGAGGAAAACGCCGCCACCGGCGTGTTCGCCGGCTCCTGGGCGATCGACAACGGCACCGTGCAGCTCGGGCCCATCCGCCCCGGCTCGCTCGGCGCCTCGCCCGGCGCGGGCAACCTCTCCGAGCCGCTGCACGCCCTCGGGTTCAAGGGGGGCGTCTTCGCCCAGGCCAATCCGGTCGCCATCGCCGCCAACGGCATGCTCGCCATCGGCGCCGACAAGAACAACGTCAACAACGTCAATAACGAGGCCAACACCGTCCGCGACCAGCTCCGCGATTACCTCCAGGCGCCGATCACCCTTAACGGCGGCAAGATCGCCTCGACCAGCTTCCAGGTCGTCACCGACCAGGCCTCCATCCTGTACGGCCAGCTCGACCCGGCCCAGAAGGTTCACGCCCGCATCGGCGGCGCCCTGACGGTCAACAGCGGGTCGGTCCTGCTCTACAACCCGATCGACGACGCGAGCATCCCCAACGCGTCGGAAGACCCCAACGTCGCCACCGACGACTACCTCGGCGCCCGCAACGTCAACCTCGTCGCCGACGGCCCCATCACCTGGAACGGAACCCTCACCGTCGATCCCGGCACCGCGACCGGCGGCGCGCTCAACTTCGCCAAGACCGGCGGGACCGTCACCGTCTCGGCGCCGTCCACCCTTCAGGTCAACGCCAACGCGATCGTCAACCTTGGCGGCACGCACGATTCGCTGAGCAACGGCGGCGTCGGCCACGTCAGCGTCGCCAACGCCGGCACGTTCAACGTGAGCGCGGGGCCGAAGAACGTCGGCAACGTCAGCGGCGCGGGCAACACCACCGTCGCCACCGGCGCGCTGCTGACCGCCAACCACCTCCGCCAGGGGAACGTGACGCTCGACGGCTCGGCCACCATCCGCAGCAGCGGCGGCGCCGCCAGCGGCACCAGCAAGGTCACCAGCGTGACCCTCAACGGGCCGGCCAAGCTCGACCTGACCGATAACAAGCTGATCACCGCCGACGCCATCGGCACCTGGGATAGCGGCACCAGCACCTACACCGGCATCACCGGCAAGGTGAAGTCCGGCCGCAACACCGGCGCGTGGGATGGCGCCGGCATCATGACCAGCTTGGCCGATGCCGACCTGGGCAAGACCGCCCTCGGCGTCGCCACCGGCGCGCAGGCCAAGGGCCTGGGCGCGGGCCAGACCGGCACCTGGGGTGGGCAGACGGTCTCCGACACCTCCACGCTGGTGATGTACACCTACGCCGGCGACGCGGACCTCAACGGCAAGGTGAACGGCGACGACTACTTCCGCATCGACGCCAACGTCGGCTCCAACGGCTCGAAGTTCGGCTGGTTCAACGGCGACTTCAACTACGATGGGAAGATCAACGGCGACGACTACTTCCTCATCGACTCCAACGTCGCAAACGCTCTGGGCACCTTCCCCACCGCCGGCGGCGTGAGCGAGGTCAGCGCCCTTGGCGACGGCGTGGCGGCCGTCCCCGAGCCGACCAGCATCGCCCTGCTCGGCCTCTCCGCCACCGCCCTGCTCGCCCGCCGCCGCCGACGCGACGCGCGCTAAGCCGGGCGGATCGAGCCAAGCCGGTTCATCCCAACATCAACCCGCCCCCGCGCCGCAACCAGCGGCGCGGGGGCGATTGTTTGGCTCACGCCCTACATATTCTGCGCGCCTTGAAGGCATGGCGCGCCGAGCCTTTCCTGCTCCGCCCGCGCGGACCGCCGACGCCACGATGATCCGCCCGCTCCACCTCGGATCGGCACGCGAAGCCGATCGCGGCGATGCGCATAACGCGGCGCATAACGCCTGGGTGGGTTTTCGCCCTGAGTAACGGGTTTTGATCGGTAACGGGCAAGTCGGGATCGGCGCGCGGAACCGCCGCGGGGGGAATCGTAAGTCTTTGTCGCGTCGTTAGGTTGGGGGAAAGGCCGAGGTGGGATTCGAACCCACGAATAACGGATTTGCAATCCGTCCCCTTAGTCCACTTGGGTACTCGGCCCTAGTTTCGCAACAGTATCGGGGGTGGTGCGCTGGTTCAAGTCGTGCCGTGCGGCGCTGTACCCCGGCGGCTTTGCGGCCGCTGCATAACCCGCCAATGCAGTGGACCGAGCCGCCGGTATGAGACGCGCCTGCTGTTCGGGATCATCGGCTTGTTGGACAACCCCGAGCTTTTCCTGCCGCGGACGCGCAGGCGGAGGACCGGCCGGTAATCCAAACGCCGCATAACCCGCCAGTGCAGCGGACCCCCACGGCGGGAACGGGCGCTGTAGAATGAACCGCCGCGGTCGCCGCGGCGGCCGCTGATCGGCCTCACGTTCTGGAAGCGGACCGCCGCGGCACCGTCGCCACCCCGATGCCTTTCGTCCAAAACCCCCCGGAAATTTCCGAGCACTCTCTATGCCTTGCGGCGACGTGAAGTGCTGGAGAGTGTCTTGCCGCGCCGAGCTTCAGTCAGCCCGCTCCCGCGACCGCGGGTCACCCAGCAGCAGTTGCCGTCCGATCTCACTCGCCTGGAAGAACCCGGGCGGTAGCGGCGGCACCGGCTCGGAGGTCCGTGACCACCGTGTGACCTCCAGCGTCGGAACTTGCTGGATTATCATGGAAAATCAGGGGATTGGGTGTACCCCACTTGGGTACTCGGCCGCTGTTTTGGCAACAATATAGGGGGTCCGCCGTCGTTCAAGTTGGGCCGTGCGCGGGCGCACGCGCCGGGCGGGGGGACGTTAGGTATATTTGGGGCGGTAGTCACCGGGGCCTACGCGGGGGACTGAGTTTCATGCGTGACGTGCTTTCCCTTCAGCCGCTGGAGCCGCGCCGGCTCATGGCCGTTTATTACGTCTCGCCGGGCGGCGACGACCAGGCGTTGGGGCTTGCGGCGGAGCAGGCGTGGCGGACGGTCGAGCGCGTCAACGTGCAGCGGCTGCGCGCGGGCGACACCGTCCTGTTCCAGGCGGGCAAGTCCTACGCGGGCGGGCTTTACCTCTCGACCAGGGAGGCGGGCAGCGAGGCGCGGCCGATCGTCTTCAGCACCTTCGGCAAGGGGCGGGCGACGCTCTACAGCGGCGCGGCGTCGGGGCTGGAGATCTCCGAGAACGCCGGCGTGGCCGTCACCAACATCAGCTTCGTCGGCGCGGGAATGCATGCCAGCCAAGTCTCCGGGATTTACGCCCACGTCGGCACGGCCGCCAAGCCGCTCACGTACCTCCACTTCCGCAACGTCGAGGCCAGCGGCTACGGGCACGAGGGGCTGACGATCGTCGCCTCCGGCGCCGGCAGCAGCATCAGCAACGTCAAGATCGAGCGCTCGTCGTTCCACGACAACCTGTGGGGCGGCGTCAACGTCACCGGTTCGGCCGTGGCGGGCGTCAACCGCAACTACGTCGTCGACCACGTGCGCGCCTACAACCACCCGGGCCTGCAATCCGGCACGTTCGTCACCGGCAACGGGATCTACCTCGCCGACGTGGAGGACGCCCTGGTGCAGCGCTGCGTCGCCTACAACAACGGCACCAACGGCATCGCGCCGGTCGGCATCTGGGCGGCGGGATCGAAGCGCGTCACCTTTCAGTACAACGAGAGCTACGACAACCGCACCACCAGCGGCACCGACGGCGGCGGGTTCGATTTCGACTGGGACGTGACCGATTCGGTCATGCAGTACAACTACAGCCACGGCAACGACGGGCCGGGCTACATGCTCGGGGCCGGGTCGCACGTCAACGACGGCAACGTCGTCCGCTACAACGTCAGCGAGAACGACGGGCGGAAGAACGGCCGGGGCGGGATCTACCTCTGGGGCAACGTCACCCGCGCGGCCATTCACAACAATGTCGTCTACACCGTGCCCAGCACCGATCCGAACCTCGCGGCCCTGCGCGCGTACGACGGCGGGGCCGACGGGAAGGTGCCCCAGAACGTGCTCGTGGCCAACAACGTCTTCCAAACCGAGGGCGGCGCGAAGCTGATCAACCTGTCGAGCGCGATCGCGACGAAGTCGAAGTTCACCTTCGCGAACAACGCCTACTACTCCGGCACGGGCGCGTTCCGCATCCAGTGGGGGTCGGCCGCGCACGCGAGCCTGGCGGCGTGGCGCGACGCGACGGGGCAGGAAAAGACCTCGGCCGGGAAGGCGAGCGGCTACCAGGGCCACCCGCGGCTGGCGGGCGCGGGGCTCGGGGGGACGATCGGCAACGCGGATCTGCTCGGAAGCCTGACCGCTTACCGGTTGCAGGCCAAGTCACCGCTGGTCGATCGCGGCCGCGCGGTGACGCCGCCGGCGGGCATTTCCGCGGTGACCAGCGACTTCTTCGCCGGCCCCGCCCTGCTCGGCCCGGCGAGCGACATCGGGATCCACGAGTTACGATAGGCGGTTTGTTGCTGTCATTCCGAAGCGTGATCGCGCGGGTCATCCCGAGGCGCTCGCGCGTGTCATCCCGAAGCGTCTCGCGAGGGATCTCGGGGCGGAAAGCGGCTCCCCTGCCCGAGATCCTTCGCGAGTACGCTCAGGATGACACTGCTGGCGGCCCTCGCCGCGCCGTCACAACGCTCGCCGCCCCCGCCGGCGCAGCGCTCGCCGCCGCCGCCGCCGCCGCCGCCGCCTCGATCGGCGTGGCTACGCCGGCTGTTGCTCGAGCATGCCAACGATGCTGTCGACGGTGTCGAACTTCGCCTGGTCGAAATCGTTCGGGTCGATCTCGTAGCCGAACTCGCCCTCGAGGAACGTCAGCACGTCCACCACGTCGAGTGAACTGAGCCGCCCGGACAGCACCAGCGATTCGCCGTCCGCGAAGGGCTGGATGTCGTCCTTGTTTTCCTTCAGGATCTTCGTCACGTACTCGCGGACCTTCTCACGCTTGCTCATCTCGGTCACCTCAACGCTGCGAACATCACGACACGGCGGACGCGGACGCCGGCGCGCGGTATCGCGCGCCGGCGTCGGCAGACGAAAAACGATTACGGTCGGAACAGGCTCAGGAAGTACGCGCCATAGTGCGACATCGTGTGCCGCTCGTTGGGCTCTTCGATGATGCACATCAGGCAGAAGAACAGCATGACCCACGCGGTGGCCAGCCAGCGGCGGACGCCGCTGGGCTCCTTCCCCTTGTTGGCCAGCGAGCGGATCTGCGACAGGCTGATCGCCACACCCAGCACCAGGGCGTAGACGGCGTAAGAGCGGTAGAACCAGAGCGTGTCGAGCAGGCCGTGGGTGAGGATGCGGTCCTCGGTGCGGAGGAAGTGGAACAGGAAGTTCCCCAGCCCCGCCGCCGCCAGCGTCGCCGCGAACAGCCGCACCTTCGGCCGCTTCTTAAAGTAGCGCAGGTAGGTCGGGTAGAAGAAGAACTGCACCAGCAGTTCCTTGAAGTAGTAGTAGATGCGGTTGTAGAAGTCCGCGATCGAGGTCGCCAGGAACGGGCGGTAGGTGTTGCGGAAGATGTTGAACCCGGCCAGCCGCGCCACCGCGACCACCTTGTGCCCGAAGATGGTGAAGTAGATGACCCACAGCGCGAAGTAGCAGATCAGCGCCGCCCAGCGAAGGTGCAGCGGGTACGGGTGCCCGTGGACCAGCGCTTCCAACGACATCTGGTACGTCGGGATCAGCGCCTGCGGCGCGACGTGCGGGATCTTGGTCAACGACTCGGTCGGCCCGTACACGACCCGCTTGACGGCGATGAGTACCGCGGTCCAGAAGACCGCCCGCAGCAGCAGCTTCAGCCCGGCGATCTGCGATTTGGCGAGCTGCTCTTCGTCCTTGGCTTCGGTGCGGTCGAGGTAGGTCGAGCCCTTGCCGATCGGCACGCCGGTGAAGCCCCAGAACGGGCGCCAGGCGTAGGTGCGGAGCAGCGGTTGGCCCTTCTCGCGCGAGAGGTTCTCGGTCACCCAGAAGGCGAAGAACCACAGGTACTGCGCGTACGCCATCGCCGCCGCCGCGAGCATCACGCGCGCCGGTCCGCCTACCGGTCCGGCGACGGGCGCGCGGGCGGCGGCGAAGAGCGCGATGGCGATCCCGACCAGCCAGAGCACCGGCCGGCGGGCGATCGGCGAGGTCGGAAATTGCCGCGCGGTCCACAGGAAGGCGAACGCCAGCAGCCAGACCGCCGCCATCGACACCGGCCACCACGCCACCCACTCGCCGGCGTCCAGCGGCGCGGCGACGCGCGCCAGCAGCAACTCGTCGACCGGCGGGTAGAGGAACGCCCAGCCGATCGTCCCCACCAGCAGCAGCATCCGCCGCCGCTCCGGCAGCAGCGACGTGGCCGCCAGGATCACGCCCATCTGGAACCAGAACGGCGTCTTGAGCGCGGCAAGCAGCGCCGTGGCGGCCGTCACCATGACCAGCCGCCCCGCCGGCGCGCGCAGCGCCGCCCGCGCGCGGGCGCGCAGGTCGTCCGGCCGGACGGCGATCGCTGCGGTGGCGGCGGATACCGTGGTCACGACGACTTCACCTCCACCCCACCCTGCCCTTGCTCCAGGATCGCACGCAGCGCGTGGCGATCCACTTTCCCGTTGGTCGACAGCGGCAGCGCGTCCAGCGGCACCACCCGCGCCGGCACCATGTACGCCGGCACGCGCCCGCGCAGCGCCTCGCGCGCCTCCGCCGGCGGCACCGGGGCGCCGGCGGCGAAGGCGACCAGCCCCGCCGCGTTGCCGTTGGTCAAAGGCCACGCCACCGCCGCCACCGATTGCGTCCGCATCACGGCGCGCAGGTGGGCCTCCACTTCTTCAAGTTCGACGCGATGGCCCATCACCTTGACCTGGTTATCGATCCGCCCGAGGCAGTGAAACCGCCCCTGCTCGTCGCAAATCGCCGAATCGCCGGTCAGGTACCAGCGGGAGCGCCCGAGCTGAGGGTGGTCCAACACCGGGAACCGGCGGGCGGTCTGCGCGTCGTCTCCCAGGTAGCCTGTCGCCAGTTGCGGCCCCGAAACGGCAAGTTCACCCACTTGGCCGCGGCCGAGAAAATTCATTGTACCATCCACCACGCCCGCGTGCATGCCCGGGAACGGATGCCCGATGGCCAGGGTGCCCCGGCCGGGGGTCTCGCCATCGCGGGTTTCACCATCGGGGGTCTCGCCGGCTCGGTCGCGGTAGCGATAACCAAGGCAGGCGATGGTCGCCTCGGTGGGCCCATAATGATTTTCGATCACCGCGTTGGGGGCGGCCGGCTGCCACAGCTTGAGCGAGGCGACCGGCAACCCCTCGCCGCCGAAGATCGACACCCGGATCGATCCGAACGCCCCCGGTTCCAACTGCTTCATCCGCTGGAGCATCAGGATCAGCGACGGCACGCAGGTAAAGACGGTGATCTCGCGCTGGCGGATAAAGCCGGCGGGGTTCATCATCTTGCCGTCGGGGATGACGTGCAGCGCCGCCCCGCCGTCGAAGCACATCGACCACTCGTGGATCGAGGGGTCAAACGTGGTCTCGAAAAACTGCGAGACGCGGTCGCCCGGGCCGACGTGGAAGAGCGCGCGGATGCCGGCGACGTAGTGGGCGAGCCCGCCGGCGGTCACGAGCACGCCCTTGGGGACGCCGGTGGTGCCGGAAGTGAAGATCAGGTACGCCACGTCGTCCGCCGCTAGCGCCGCGGGCGGCAGCCCGTCCGGCACGTTCGGCAGCGCGTCCCACGTTGTGACGGCGGACGATGACGGCGAGGCGGACAACGCTGCGCAGGACGCATTGCCCGCACCCGCGTCGCTATCAGGCGCCGCGGGGACCAGCACGTTGGCGACCGGCGCCTTCAGCTCGCGCCAGCGCGGCATCCCGCGCCCGTCCACGATGAGGGAAGCGACGCCCGCGCGCTCGATGACGGTATCGATCCGCGCCGCCGGCTGCTTGGGGTTGAGCGGGACCCACGTGGCGCCGGCCCAGGCGGCGCCGAGGATGCCGGCATAAGTCTCGAAGCTGCGGTTAGCCAGCACGCCCACGCGCGGCCGATGCGCTGCGCCGCCGTCGCCCCCCGCCGCCGCCCCATGCCCGCGCAGCCAGGTCGCCACCCGCCCGGCAGCGCCGGCGAGCTCGGCGTAGGTGTACGTGCGATCATCCACCACCAGCGCCGGCCGCTCGGGGGCGCTCTGCGCGTGGCAGAAGAGGGCGAACGCGGGATTCAGCACCGGGCTACGACTCATACGAACATCCGACGAAGCATTACCTTGCTCACCATGACCACGCACGGATCGCCCGCGCCGTTGGCCCCGCTACCGGGCCGCTCAAAAGTTCCCGAGTTGTCCTCCGTGACGCGAGCCATCCGAGACGCCGGCGCACGCGGCGGCAGCCCGTTCGCTGCACCGGCGCGTCCACACCTGGCGGAGCGCCCTCGCACTCACGCGCTGGCCGCGCGTGGCCACATCATCACCCTGCCAACCGCGTCGGCTTTCCGCCCATCATCGGGCCACCGGCGCCGCCAGCGCCGGAGCGCCGGGCGCAGCGGCCGGGGCACGGTGAGCCGCTGGCTTCGCGGCATCGGTGGAAGTGCTCGCCTTCACCACGTCCACGCGAGCGCCGCCGCCGCCGCCGCCGTCGCCGCCGCCGTCCATGCCGGAGCCTGAGCCCGCGCTGTGCAGGTGCCGCCAGAGCGCCCAGTCGCCGAACCACTCGGTTTCCTGCCGGTACTGCCGCACCAGCTTCTGCCGCGGGTCGCCGGGCGGCACCGGCGTCAGGTCGCTCTCGCCGATTTCCAGCAATTCGGTCGCGCCGCTGCTGCGGTCGAGCACGAACATCAGCCCGTTGTCCACCACCGCCATCTTCCGGCAGTGCGTGATCACCACGTACTGCATCACCGCGGGGATCCGCTCGGCCAGCAGGTCGCGCCCGAGCCATTGCGGCGGCGCCGACAGCCCCAGCAGCGCGGCGATCGTCGGGGCGACGTCCAGGTGGCTGGTGTGCAGCACGCTCTGCACGCCCTGGGGGAACAGGACCGGGTTGGAGAAGATCGCCGGCGTGCGCGTCTCCTCGACGCTGACGCGCAGCCCGTGGCCGACCGGGTAGGTCGAGACGGTCTCGCCGTGATCGCCGACGACGACGATCAGCGTGCGCTCGAGCAATTGCTCGGCGCGCAGGAAGTCGATCAGCTTCCCCACCGCCTGGTCGGTGTAGTGCAGCGAGTTGCGATAGCGGTTAAGCCACGAATCGTCCGGGAACGGCTTGTGCTCGGCGTTGCTGACGTACGGGTGGTGCGGGCACTCGGTGAGGTAGTTGGCGTAAAACTTCTCGCCGTTGCGCTTGCGCTCGGCGATCCAGCGGGTCATCTCCTCGACGGTCTGCTCCTCGCGCACGCCGGCGGAATACGCCAGCGGCGCCCCCTGCGCGAGCATCTCGCGCGCGCCGACGGCGTGCTCGATTCCCTTCTTGTCGAACAGGTAGCGGATGTCGAGGTAGTCGAGGAAGCCCGTGTGGAACAGCCCCGTGCGGTAGCCGTGAGCGCGCAGCACCTCTGCCAGCGCCGGCTGCGGCAGCGTCTTGCCGCCGTACAGCAGCCGCGGCGTGGTGCCGACGTCGACGAGGTAATCGGAGTAATAGAGCCCGAAGGTCGCCCGCGGCGTGAGCGTGGTGGTGGTGACGTGCCGCCGCAGGCTGAGCCCGCGGTCGGCCAGCGCGACGAGGTTGGGCGCCACGTCGCGCGTGACGTGTGGCGCGCCGGTGGACTCGACTTGAATAACGATGAGGTTCAGGTCCGCCGCCGCCGCGGCGCCTGCCGGCGGCGCGGTAAAGGCGAAATCGCGGCGCAGGACGCCGCCCGGCACGACCAGCGACGCCGGCGGGCGCTGCCGATCCAGCGAGTGCCCCCGCCGCTCGCGCAGCGCGGCCTCGAGCTTGGGCGCATCGACCGGGCGGAAGGGCGGCTTGTATTCCTTGACGAAGAACACGACGGCGTTGTCCTTCACCCCGAAGGTGTCGATCCCGCGCAGCCGGGCGCGCTGGAGGGCGGCCATCCCCACGCACAGCACCAGCGCCGCCCCCCACAGCGCCAGCCGCGGGCGGAGCCACGTGCGCCGCTCCAGCCGCCGCGCGATCAGCGGCGCCAGCGCGGGCACGCAGAGCAGCCCGTACAGCATCAGCAGCAGCGGCATCGGCCCGACGTACGCCCAAATCGAGTGCCGCAGCACGGTGATGTCGTCGCCGGAGCGCAGCAGCTCGACGTCGAGCATGTCGCCGTAGATCCGCGCCACCTGGAAGCTGACCACGCTGAAGACGACCAGCGCGACGAACGCCAGCCCGCGCACGACCCGCATCGGCACCTCGAGCCGCCCGTTGAACAGCGCGGCGATGCGATAGGAAAGGAGGACGGCGGCGGCGAGGCAGAAGCACAGGAGCAGATCGGTGCCGACGATCAGCAGCAGGCCGTCCCACGGGACGTCCGCCAGCGGTCGGCGGCCCTTGAAGGCGAGGTTCCACAAAAGCAGGCAGAGCTTGCCCAGCAGCAAAAACGAGAAGATCGCGATCGCCGAAGCAATCGCGCACTCGTCACGCCCGGACTTCTGCCCCCGTCGGAACCAAGCCAACCTTCCCTCCTGAGCGGGGGAAATATACGTGAAGCCGGCGTTAACGTGCTAGGCGCCGCGGGCATTTTGGCTGCAAACACGGGCACGTTCGACCGGTTATGCGGGTTGTCTCACCCGCCGCCGCGGCCGCTTGGAAGGGTGGGAAACCTTTGCGGCTACCGAGCCACTTTCGCCCATTGCGCCTCAAGGCGCTTGGCTGAAACCGGTACGGCCGTCTTCAGCTCCTGGGCGAACAACGACACGCGCAGCTCCTCCAGCATCCAGCGAAATTGATCCAGCTCCGCGTCGGTCACGCCCGCCCGCTGCTGCTGGGCCCGCCGCTCGTCGTGCTGCCGCTGGAGCGGCTCGACCTCCGCCAGCCCCGCCTGATCGCGCGACAGCCCGGCGTTGAGCAGCTTGCGCAGCCGCACGTCCATGGCCGAGAGGTATCGCGGGTAGTGCGCCAGCCACTGCGGCGGCGCCTTGACGACGAACCCGTCGTAGACGAGCGCGGCCAGTTGCTTGCGCATGTCCTGGTACGACCGCACCAGCGCGGGGGCGGCCACCTTCGACAGCTCCAGGTGCAGGGCCTGGTACTTTTCGAGAATGGTCGCGACAAGGTCGCCGAGCTCGTTCGACGCCTGCGACATCCGCCGCCAGCCGAACTGCGCGCGATCGAGGAACTGCTGCCGCGTGCGCACTTGCGCCTCCTGGCCGAAGAGCGCGCGATCGATGATGGCGTCGACCAGGTCGGCCTTGAGGTCGTCGCACGAGCCGACGGTGGCGTAGTTCAGGCACATGCGCTCGAAGCGCGGGAGCTGGCGCGACAGCCACTTCACCTCTTCGCGCAACTGCAACATCAGCAGTCGCCGAACCCCGCCGCGCATCTCCCGCTTCGCCGCGTCGGCGGAATCGAGCAGGCGGAGCGAGACGGACTCGCCCGCGTCGACCAGCGCAGGATAACCCTGGAGCGTCATGCCGTTGCGGCGGACCTGCACGCGCTCGGGCAGGTCGCCGAAGTCCCAGCTCTTAATCCCGTCGCGGTGCCACTGCGACGGCGGCTGCTGCTGGAAGGTTTTGCGCGCCTGGATGCCGAGGTCGCGGCGGATCTGGTCGAGATCGCGGCCGGCCTTCACCTCTTCGCCGTGGTCGTCCACGATGCGGAAGTTCATCAGCAGGTAAGGCGGCAGATCCGCGCTGGCGAACGCGCCGCGATCGACCGGCTCGCCGCTCAGCTTCCCCAGCGCGTGGGCCAGCTCGTCGTGCAGCGACGGCCGGTCGCGCCGCAGCAGCGCGATCGCCTTGTCGGCGTGCTCCGGGACCGGGACGAACTTCACCCGCAGCGCCTTGGGCATCGACTTCATCATCGCCACGACCTTCTCGCGCAGCAGCCCCGGCACGAGCCACTCGAACGGCTCGGACGCGAGCTGGTTCAGCGCCGCCAGCGGGACCGTTGCCGTCACGCCGTCGTTCGGGTCGGACGGGTCGAACACGTACGCCAGCGGCAGGCGGATGCCGTTGGCGGCGTGCAGCTCGTCGGGGTACTCCTGCTTGTTGTCCGTCACCTCGCGCTTCAAAAGGTCGCGGCGGTGCATGAAGAGCAGCGTCGGGCGGCTCTTCTCGGCGTCGCTCCGCCAGCGCTCCAGCAGCGGCGCGTTGTAGACGTCGCGCGGGACGCGCTTGTCGTAGAACTCGTAGATGCGGTCATCGTCCACCAGCAAGTCGCGCTGCCGCCGCTTGGCCTCCAGCGCCTGGATCTCCTCGATCAGCCTCGCGTTGTGGACGAAGAACTCGGCGCGCGTGCGGAAGTCGCGCAGCACCAGCGCGTGGTAGATGAACAGTTGCCGCGAGACCTCCGGGTCGATCGGCCCGTAGTGGACCGTGCGCCGCGGGACCAGCGTGAGCCCGAACAGCGTCACCTTCTCCAGCGCCGCCACGTGCCCGGTCGCCGCCTGCCAGTGCGGCTCGGTGTACGTGCGCTTCACCAGGTGCTGCGCGACGCGCTCGACCCACTGCGGCTGGATCTGGGCCACGGTGCGCGCGTACAGCCTGGTCGTCTCGACCAGCTCCGCCGCCATCACCCACGTGGGCTTGCGGCGGAACAGCGCCGAGCCCGGGAAGATGCTGAACTTCCCGCCGCGGCCGGCGGTGTACTCGTGCTGCTCGCTGCGGAAGCCGATGTTGCTCAGCAGCCCGGTCAGCAGCGAGCGGTGGATCGCGTCCACGTGCTGCGGCGAGAGGTCGCGGCTGGACGAGTGATCGAAGTGCCGCTTGTGCCGCAGGTGCAGCACCTCGCCGGCGATCGTGCGGAGCTGGGAGTGGACGTCGTCCCACTCGCGCATGCGGATGTAGGAGACGAAGTTCTCCTTGCACGCCTTGCGCAACTTGCCGTGCGACAAGTTCTCCTTTTGCGCCTGGTAGAACACCCACAGCTTGAGCAGGCCCAGAAAGTCGGAGCGCTCGTCGGCGAACCTGGCGTGAGCGGCGTCGGCCTGCTCCTGCTTTTCCATCGGCCGCTCGCGCGGATCCTGGATCGACAGCACGGCGGCGAGGATCAGCACCTGGTCCAGGCAGCGCTCGTCCGCCGCCGCCAGCACCATCCGTCCCAGCCGCGGGTCGATCGGCAGCTTCGCCAGGTCGCGCCCCAGGGGCGTGAGCTGGTTCTGCTCGTCGATCGCGCCAAGCTCGTGCAGCGTCTGCAACCCGTCCTTGATCGCGCGGTAGTCCGGCGGCTCGAGGAACGGGAAGTCCTGCACGTCCCCCAGCCGCAGCGCCTTCATCTGAAGGATCACGCTCGCGAGGTTCGTGCGGAGGATTTCCGGCTCGGTGAACTGCGGGCGCGACTCGAAATCTTCCTCGCTGTACAGCCGGACGCACGTCCCTTCGCTCACGCGGCCGCAGCGGCCCTTGCGCTGGTCGGCGCTGGCGCGCGAGACGTGCTCGATCGGCAGCCGCTGCACCTTCGTGCGGCTGGACCACCGGCTCATCCGCGCGAAGCCGGGGTCGATCACGTAGCGGATGCCCGGAACGGTCAGCGACGTCTCGGCGACATTGGTCGCCAGCACGATGCGCGGCCGGCCGTGCGGCTGGAAGATCTTCATCTGATCTTCAGCCCCCAGCCGCGCGTACAGCGGCAGCACCTCCACGCCGGGCGGATGATGCTTGCGCAGCGCCTCGGCCGTCTCGCGGATCTCGCGCTCGCCGGTGAGGAAGACCAGCACGTCGCCCGGCCCGTCGCGCCACAGTTCGTCGACCGCGCCCAGGATCGCCTCGATTGGCTCGGGGTCCTCCTCCTCCGGGTCGTCTGCCACCGGCGGGCGGTAGCGCACCTCAACCGGGTACGTCCGCCCCGACACCTCGACGATCGGCGCGCCCCCGAAGTGCTGGCTGAACTGCTGCGGGTTGATCGTCGCCGACGTGATGATCAGCTTCAGGTCCGGCCGCTGCGGCAGCAGTTGCTTGAGGTAGCCGAGCAGAAAGTCGATGTTCAGGCTGCGCTCGTGGGCCTCGTCGATGATGATCGTGTCGTAGCGCGAGAGGAAGCGGTCCCCCTGCGTCTCGGCCAGCAGGATGCCGTCGGTCATCAGCTTGACGTACGTCTGCTCCGAGAGCTTGTCGCCGAATCGCACCTTGTAGCCGACGGCGTGGCCGAGCGGGGTCTCCAGCTCTTGCGCGATGCGCTGCGCGACGGTGCGGGCGGCGATGCGGCGCGGCTGCGTGTGGCCGATCATCCCGGCAACGCCGCGGCCAAGCTCCAGGCAGATCTTGGGGAGCTGCGTGGTCTTGCCCGACCCCGTCTCGCCGCAGACCACCACCACCTGGTGATCGCGAATGGCGGCCGCGATCTCGTCGCGCTTCTGGCTGACCGGCAGCTCCGGCGGATAGACCGGCCGCGGCAGGTCCGCCCGGCGGCGCTCGACGATCGACAGCGACCGCCGCACCTCCT
Organism: Tepidisphaeraceae bacterium; assembly: GCA_035634055.1. Classification (GTDB taxonomy): domain Bacteria; phylum Planctomycetota; class Phycisphaerae; order Tepidisphaerales; family Tepidisphaeraceae; genus JAICTV01. The sequence continues at coordinate 25,566 of DASQDR010000246.1, forward strand.
CCTCCAGCCGCCGCAGCGACTCGTCCACCGGCTGCCCGTCGCGTGACCGCTGCCGCAGCGCGTGCAGCCGCCGCGACAGCGCGAACCGGTCGCGCACCATGGCCCGGTTGACATCGGCTTGCAGCGACTCGATCGGGGCGATCACGGCGGAATAGTAGGAAGTGCAGGGCGATTTTTCGCGTGCGCCGCTCACGTTGCCGGACCCGTCACGCACGTGCCGCGGTCGGGCCGCGTCTACCGACCCGCCCGCGACGCCGCCCGCGGCGACCGCAGCGTTCGCCACTCCTCGCGCAGGCGGTGTTCCAGCGCGCGGGTGAAGGCGCGGCTGTCGAGCAGCGTCGAGCGCATCATGCGCGGCCGCAGGTCGTGGCGCAGCTCGCGGCGCGTCTCCACGTCGCGCGCCAGCTCGACGGCCGCCCGAACGTACGACTGCACGTCGGCCGCCACCAGCTCTTCCAGCCCCAGCAGCGTGAGGAAGCTCGCGCCGATGCGCGACGCGGACGTGCGGCCGGTCAGGGTCACCACCGGCACGCCCATCCAGAGCGCCTCGCACGTGGTGCTGGTGCCGGCGTAAGGGTGGGTGTCCAGCGCGATATCGACGCGCCCGTACGCGCGCAGGTGCTCGTCGAGCGACGGCGTCGGCGGGAGCAGTTCCAACCGGCTCGGGCCGATGCCGCGGGCGGCGAACGCGCCGACCAGCCGCCGGCGGACGTCCTCGCGGTCCAGCCAGCGCGCCTTGAGCAGCAGCCGCGACCCCGGCACGCCCAGCAGCACGCGCGCCCAGGCTGCGATGAGCGGGCCGTTCACCTTGCGCACCATGTTGAAGCACCCGAAGGTGATTTGCGGCACGCCGCCCGCGCCGCCGAAGCGGTCGCTGGGCGGCGGCTCGACCGGCGGCGACGGCTCCGGCGGGCGGTAGCACCACGCGCACGGCAGCCGCAGCAGCCGCTCGGTGTGGTGCCGCTCGGCGTCGCCGCCCGGCGGGTCGGCGTGAGCGTCGGTGATCCGCAGGTCCATCGACCTCATCCCGGTCGTGTCGGGGTACCCGACCCACGTCACCTGCATCGGCGCCGGGCGGCGGGCGAACGCGAGCAGCCGGTTCCCCTCGGTGTGGCCGGCGAGATCGACCAGGATGTCGACGCGGTCGACCCGAATCTGGTCGGCCAGTTGCGCCTCGTCCATCCGCGTGACATCCCGCCAAACGTCGGCGGTGCGGCGGAGGCGCGCGGTGGTGTCGTCGGGGGCGACATCATCGGCGTAGCAGAACACCTCGAAGCGCGACCGGTCGTGGGCGGCGATCACCGGCTCGATGAAGAAGCCGACCGGGTGCGCGCGGAAGTCGCGCGAGACGTAACCGATGCGCAGCCGCCGGCCGGCGTCGTCCGCGCTCGCGGCGGCGGTGGCGCCCTGGTCGATTTCCGCCGGGCCCGCCGCCAACGCCGCCGCCGCCGCATCCAGCAGTGGCTGCTCGAACCGCCGCGCCCACTCCAGGTGCTGCTCGAACAGCGCGGCGCGGTCGGCGCCGGGGACGTACTGCGAGAGCTGGAGCAGCGCGTCGAGCGCGGCGCGGTTGTCCGGCTCGGCCTCCAGCCCCGCGCGCAGCTCGGCCACCTGCTCCTCCACCGGCGCGCCCTCGCCCAGCGCGGTCACCAGCGCGAACCGCGCCGCGGCCAGGTCCGGCTTGAGGGCGACCGCCTCGCGGAACGCCTCGATCGCCGCCTCACGCCGCCCCGCCTCCGCCAGCGCGACCCCGAGGTTGTAGCGCGCCTCGGCCAGCGACGGGTCGAGGTCGATGGCACGGCGGTACGCCGCGACGGAATCGTCCAGCCGCCGCGCCCGGCGCAGCGCGTCCGCCAGTTGCAGGTGCGCCACGACCACCTTCGGCCGCAGCCGCGTCACCGCGCGGTAGTGCTCGACCGATTCCTCCGCCTGCCCCGATTCGGACAGCGCGTTGGCCAGGTTGAAGTGCGCCTCGGCGTAATCCGGCTTGAGGCGGATGGCGTGGCGGAAGCAGCGGATCGCGTCGGCGCGCTGCCCGCGCAGGTTGAAGGCGTTGCCGAGGTTCAGGTGGGCATCGGGCAGGTCCGGGTCGAGGATGATCGACTGCTCGAACTGGTGGACCGCCTCGTCCACGTCGCCCGCCAGCGCCAGGGAGACGCCCAGCGTCGAGCGCCACGCGGCGTTGCGCGGGTTGGCGGGAACGGCGCGGCGGAGCAGGCCGACGGCGTCGGCGTGCCGGCCCACCTGCTGCGCCACCACCCCCAGCAGGTAGAGCGCGTCCGGGTTGGCCGGCTGCACCGCCAGCACCTGGCGGTAGATCGTCTCCGCTTCGGGCAGACGGTTGGACCGGTGGTGCTCCACCGCCAGCCGCATCGCATCGGGGATCGAGACCTGCGTCATGCTTTTTGGTTACGACGTGGCCGCAGGGCACTGGCACGCAGGCGCGGCGCGCGAACGGCGCGCCCGCGGCGGTCGGGCCGTCCCTACAGCAAACCCAGCTCGAGTTGCGCCGCCTCGCTCATCCGCTCGCGGGTCCAGGGCGGTTCCCAGACCAGCTCGACGCTCGCCTCAGGGACTTCCTCGATCGCCTGGGCGCGCCGCTGCACGCTGGCGACCAGCTCGCCGGCCACCGGGCAGCCGGGAGCGGTGAGCGTCATTCGCACCTTGACCGCGCCGCTGCGATCGTCCACCTCGATGCCGTAGATCAGCCCGAGGTCGTAGATGTTAACCGGGATCTCCGGGTCGTAGACGAGGCGGCAGGCGTCGATCACCTTTTCCTCGATCGCCTTCTGTCGCGCGGACTTGTTCTGGTCGCAGAAGCGCGAGACGAGGGTGTCGCCTCCGCTCGGCGGCGCCGCCCCGGCCTGCGGCGTCGCCGCCGCGCCCGCCTGCGGCTTTGCCGCCGCCGCCGCCGCCGCCGCTTCCTGGCGCAGTTGATCGACCTTGCCCGAGCTGGGCAGCACGGTCAGCGGCACGTGATGCTGCGGCGGGCGTTGCTTCGGCGCGCGTTGCTGCGGCGGGCGCTGCGATGGATCCGGCGTTGGCTGCTCGTCGCTCATGGCGCGCGCTCCCGCGGAGGTCTGCTAAGGCTGCCCCGCCGCCAGCTCTGCCGCGGCGGCCTTGAGCTTGCGGATCATGCCGTCCAGGCCGTTGCGCCGCTGCGTGGTGATGAACTGATCGAGGCCGATGCGGCGGAAGAAGTCCTCGTGGTCAAAGGCCACCACGTCCTCCGCCCGCTGCCCGGAGTAGACGCGCTCGAGGATCGCGATCAACCCGCGCACGATGTCGGCGTTGGCGTCGGCGACGAACTCCACGGCGCCCGGCCTGTCGGCCGAGCGGCGCGGGACGAGGTAGACCTCGCTCATGCAACCGGGCACGCGCGGCGTGACCTGCTTGAGCAGGTCGAAGTAGCTCGGCAGCTTTCGGCCGAGGTCCATCAGGTACTCGTTCTTGGCATCGCGCTCCTCGAGCAGGTTGAAGTCCTCCGCCAGCGCGTCCGCCGCCGCCTGCGGGGAGGGCGCCGACGCCTTCGGGTAGACCACCGCCGCCTGCCCGGTTTCCCGAGGCTTGGGTGCAGCGGCCGCCGCCGCCTTCTTGCGCGCCTGCACCCGCGATTCGGAATCGACGATTTTGCGCAGCGCGGCGATGAACGCGTCGACGTCGGCGCGCGTGTTGTACATCGCCAGCGACGCCCGCGCCGTCGCGGGGATCTTAAAGCGGTCCATGATCGGCTGGCAGCAGTGGTGCCCGGTGCGCACGGCCACGCCGTGCAGGTCGAGGGCAACGCCCAGGTCGTGCGCCGACACCACCGGGTTCTCCAGCACGAAGCTGACCGCGCCCGCGCGGTTGCGCGCGTTGCCGATCAGGCGGACGCCGGGCACCTGGCGGAGCTGGGCGACGAGGTGATCGAGCAGCTCGTGCTCGTGGGCCTCGATCTTCTCCAGCCCGACCGACTGCACGTAATCGACCGCCGCCCCCAGCCCGATCGCGCCGGCGATGTCGGGCGTGCCGGCCTCGAGGCGGCTGGGGAGCTGGGCGTACGTGCTCTTCTCGAACGTGACCGATTCGATCATGTCCCCGCCGCCCTGGTACGGCGGCAGCGCCTCCAGCGCCGCGCGCTTGCCGTAGAGCGCGCCGATTCCGGTCGGGCCGAACAGCTTGTGGCCGGACAGGGCGTAGAAGTCGCAGTCGATGTCGCGCACGTCGACCCTGGTGTGCGCCGTCGCCTGCGCGCCGTCCACCAGCACCTTCGCGCCCACCGCGTGCGCCATGCGGACGATGCGCTTCACGTCGTTGACGGTGCCGAGGGCGTTGCTGACGTGGTTGACGGCGACGATCTTGGCGCGCTCCGAGAGCATCGATTCCAGCTCGTCGAGCAGCAGCTCGCCGTCGTCGTTCATCGGGATCACCCGCAGCGACGCGCCGCTGTGCTCGCAGGCGAGCTGCCAGGGGACGATGTTGCTGTGGTGCTCCATCGCCGAGACCAGCACCTCGTCGCCCGGCTTCAGCCACTTGCGCGACGCGCCGGCGGCGACGAGGTTGATCGCCTCGGTGGTGCCGCGGGTGAAGATGATCTCGGCGGCCTCGGCGGCGCCCAGGAACTTCTGCACCTTCCGCCGCGACGCGTCGTACAGGTCCGTCGCGAGCATGCTCAGGTGGTAAACGCCGCGGTGGATGTTGGCGTTCTGCGACTCGTAGTAGGTCGTCAGCGCGTCGATCACCGCGCGCGGTTTCTGGGTGGTGGCGGCGTTGTCGAGGTAGACCAGCGGCCTGCCGTTGGCGAGCGTGCGCAGGATGGGGAAATCCGCGCGCACGCGCTCGACGTCGAGCCGGGCGGACGCG
>DASQDR010000247.1:0-4944 GCA_035634055.1 Tepidisphaeraceae bacterium
GACCGCGGGCGCGGCGCGGGCGGCTGGCGTGACGCCGGCCCAGGCGCGGGCGGCGCGGGGGGCGCGGGCGCGGGCGCGGGAGGGCGGGCGTGAACTACACCGCATCCTCGACGGCCATCGTCGTCTTCATCGCCTTCGTCGGCTTCGTCCTCGGCATCAGCTTCTACCTCGGCCGCAAGGCGCGCAGCGCGCAGGGGTACTTCGCGGCGCACGGGGAGATCGGGTGGTTCGTCAACGGCGTCGCCTTCGCCGGCGACTACCTGTCGGCGGCGTCGTTCCTCGGCATCTGCGGGATGATCGCCTTTTACGGCTACGACGGGTTCCTCTACTCCATCGGCTACCTGGCCGGCTGGATCGTCGCGCTGTTCGTGATCGCCGAGCCGATCAAGCGGCTCGGCCGGTACACCTTCGCCGACGCGCTCAACGCCAAGTTCAACAGCCGCGGCATCCAGGTGGCGGCGGCCATCAGCACGCTCGTGGTCAGCATCTTTTATCTCATCCCGCAGATGGTCGGCGCGGGCGCGCTCTGCAAGCCGCTGCTGGGTTGGCCGCACTGGGTGGGGGTCGTGCTGGTCGGGATCGTGGTGCTGGTCATCGTGGTCACCGCGGGCATGGTCAGCACGACGTGGGTGCAGTTCATCAAGGGCTCGCTGCTGGTGATCTTCTGCGCCGCGCTGACGGTCGCGATCCTCGCGCGCGGCTTTCGCGTGACGGCGACGGCGGACCAGATCAAGCCGGTGGCGGCGACGCAGCCGAGCGACATCCCGTTCGGCGGGCAGGTGGTCAGCATCGGCGGCGGGCCCGACGAACGCGATCTCGGGGCGGGAACCGGGCCGCTCGGGCCGCTGGAGTTCTTCACCCGCATCAATGACGTTCGCGTGGTGCAGTGGACGGGCAAGGCGGATCCCGCGAACCCCGGCACGACGATCTACACGCCCAGCGAGAAGCCGGTGAGCGACTACATGGTTCCGGGCGGGTCACCGACCTTCAAGGGGATCCGTTCGCCGAACCTCGCCGACCGACTGGACTTCGTCTCGCTGATGCTCGCGCTGTTCGCCGGCACGGCGTCGCTGCCGCACATCCTGATCCGCTACTACACGGTGAAGGACGCGGCCGCCGCGCGCAAGAGCACCGTCGTCGGCATCGGCTCCATCGGGTTCTTCTACATCCTCACGCTCTACCTCGGCCTGGGCGCGATGACCAGCGGCCGGCTCGACCCGACGCGCGCCGGCAGCAACATGGCGGCGCCGCTGCTGGCCAAGACCTTCGGGGAACTGCCGTTCGCCATCATCTCGGCCATCGCGTTCACCACCGTCCTCGGCACCGTGAGCGGCCTGATCATGGCCGCCAGCGGCGCGGTGGCGCACGACCTGATGGAGAACGTCTTCAAGCACCACGCCAACGAGAACGCCAAGGTCGGCGCGGCCAAGTGGGCCGCCCTGGGCGTGGGCATCATCGCCATCGTGCTGGGGACGATCTTCGAGAGCTTCAACGTGACGTTCCTGGTCGGGTGGGCCTTCAACGTCGCCGCCAGCGCCAACCTGCCGGCCCTGGTGATGCTGCTGTTCTGGAAGCGCACCACGCGCGCGGGGATCATCTGGGCGATCTGGGTGGGGATGCTCTCATCGCTCGCCTGGCTGATGCTCAGCGCCCCGGCCTTCGCGGACATCTACAAGCTCGACCCGACCCGCGCGCCCGCGCCGTTCAGCCAGCCGGGACTGGTGACGATCCCGCTGGGGTTCGTCGTGCTGGTGGTGGTGTCACTGATGACCCGCGATGAGCGCACCCTCGCCCCCGCCGCGCAGCCGGCGTAGGGGTGGCGCTGAACGCGGGACCATCAAGGGCACGGGGAATCGAGGGAACAGAAGAGGAGTGAGCCACGAATGGACACGAATGGACACGAATGAAGAAGGAGGATCAGCGCCTCTCATTCTCTTTCTTCATGCGTGTCGATTCGTGTCCAATCCTCTTCTCCGTGACTTCCGCGCCTCCGCGTTTCAACCCGCGCCTTACGGGGCGGAAGCGGCCCCCACGTCGGCGCCGGGCGGGCGGTCGTGCAGGTGGACCGGCCGGCCCTTCTTTCGCAGCCGCAAGTTCAGCATCTCCACGCCGATCGAGAAGGCCATCGCGAAGTAGATGTACCCCTTGGGGATGTGCCGGTGCGTGGCGTCGACGATCAGCACCACGCCCACCAGGATCAGGAAGGAGAAGGCGAGCATCTTCACCGTCGGGTGCTTGTTGACGAAATTGCTGATCGGCTTGGCCGCGAACAGCATCACGCCCACCGCGATCACCACCGCCGCGATCATGATCGTCAGCCCGGTGCGGAAGTTCTCCGGCGACGTTTGCACCATGCCGACGGCGGTGATCACGCTGTCGAGGCTGAAGACGATGTCGAGGATCAGGATCTGCGTGATGACGCTGGCGAAGGAGGTGACGGCCCCGCCGGAGGCGTGGTGGTCCTCCCCCTCGAGCTTGTCGTGGATCTCGGTGGTGGCCTTGTAGATGAGGAACGCGCCGCCGAGGAGCAGGATCAGGTCGCGCCAGTTGAAGGGCTCCTTCAGCCCGGTGACGGGATCGGCGGCGAGCAGGGGCTTGAGCGCCTCACCCAGGCCGGGGATGCCGGCGGTCAGGCTCATGATCCAACTGATGCTCAGCAGCAGCAGGATGCGCATGATCATTGCCAGCGCCAGCCCGAGGGTGCGGGCGCGCCCCTGCTGCTCCCCGGGCAGCTTGTCGGCCAGCACCGAGATGAAAATGATGTTGTCGATGCCCAGGACGACCTCCAGGATCGTCAGCGTGACCAGCGCGATGGCCGCCTGCGCGGAGAGCAGCGACGTGATCTCGGCCGACCCGCCGCCATGCCCGCCGCCGCCGCCCGGCGCCGCCGCCGCCGCCAGCGCCGACGCGCCCAGGGCAGCCAAAGTGAAACCTGTCGTGATCAATCGATGCTCCTTCTCTTTCACTCGCACGCTCACGCAGCGCGCCGACCCATGTACGTTCAGAAGCGCGCCGCGGGACCGACAGCCGACCCCGCTGCCGCGCGGGTGCGCGGGTGCGCGCGACAGTGTAGCGGCCCGGCCCGCCCACGGTAGACCCCGGAATTTCACCGGGGGCAGTCCGCTGGTCGGGTTGGAAACACGGAGGCACGGAGAGCACGCGGAAGAGAAGGAGATCCTGGGAAGCCGCAGATGAACGCGGATAAACGCGGGTGGCAGGGAGTTGGACCACGAAGCCACGAAGATCACAAAGCGCTTCTTGTCCATTCCACACTGATTGCTCGGACAAGAGCGAGCTGGCTCGTGGCCGACAGGGACCGCGACGCGCCCCCGCGCGCCCCCGCGCGCCCCGCCGGTAGCGAGGAACTCGTTACCCGCCGGGCTCACGCGTCGCCGCCGCCGCGACCGCCGCGACCGGAAAACCTCTGGCCGCGGCCCTCCTCGACCGCTCGGACCACCACCACGCGCACCAGAGCAGGATGACCGGAAGCCCGCTCGCGAGCGCGAACGACCGGACCCCGAATCGGTACGTCGTCCACACCGATAACGTCGGACCATCCGAGCGCGCGGCGTCAACGACAGTATCCCGTTGCCACCCCAGCAGGCCAATCGCGTCCCGCCGGGCGACCCTCAGCGCGCGTTGCGTCGTCGGCGACGAAGCCTGCCACAGGCGTCCCAGGCCGACCCAGCCGCCGTCCGCGGCCAACGTGTACGTGCAGCCACCGCCGCCCGCTGCCGGTGCGCGTCCGAGGCGCACGGTCCCGGGCCGCACCGCGCCCCACGCCCATAGCGCGAGCGACGCGGCGAGCGCCGCCGTCCAGAGCCAACGAACGATGCGCATCGTCCTACGAATCTGCGTTGGCGTCTCCGACACATTGCCTCCGCCGCCGCCTTTGCCGGCGCGCCACCCGCCGCCCTCGCCGCAGCGGCGCCTCACGCGCGGGCCGACCGCGATCAGCTATGAGATGGGTTCCCGCTGCTTCGAACGGATGACGAAATCGTCGTCGCCGAAGACGTAACCTTCATCGTGAACCTTTGTCGTGGTGCTGATTGGCGTCACGGTTCCGTTCGCCGAGCGATATAAGCCCCACGAGACGTGGATGATTCTCCGCTTCTTGACGTACAACGTGATGTCGTACTGGGCGTTCGCGTCCTGCTTGCGCAGCGAGTCGTAGTTCGAGGACTGACCGACCTGCTCGGTGTAACTCTTGGAGACCGTGATGCTCGCCCCGTCGGGCGTTTGCCAGCCCGCCTCCATCGCCAGCTCCTCCGACTGCGAATAGTGGAACGTCCCGCTCAAGTGGGCGGGTGCGCCCCAACTCCCACTGTCGTCGCGCCCCGCCTGTACCCAGATCTCCTCGAGGTAGTACTCATCCCAACGGTTAAGGAACCCGCCGGACATGTCCGTTTCCTGACTGCTCTGCTTGTGGATGAGCGTCCGCGCGGGCAGCGCACCGGCAGGGTCTTCGGTAATGCGTCATCGTCGAGGTGTTCCGGGAGTATGCCCCTGCGTACCGAACTCCACCGCCATCGCGTAGTGCCGGCAGGTTGTCGAGCGTGAGGGTGATGCTCGTCTGATAGTCCGGGCCGATCGACGGGAACTCCGTGGCATGGTCGAACGAGGCCGTGACCCCGCCGGAAGCCAACTCGCCGTACTCCCAATCATAGATGTACGCGGAACTCATCAGGCGACGGGCTTCCAGCGCCTCGGCTGCGCACGGGCGGCCGCCACGGCCCGGCGCACGTCGCTTGTGTGTGCGCGCGCGGGCGCGGGTGCAATCGGCTTCCACATCATCTGGTAATCCCTTAACGAGAGGGCCAGCGGCACGACATGCTGCCGTTCCCGGCAGCCCCTATTAGCGTCGGGGGAAACTATCAACCCACTCCGTTCACGCAAACGAAATTCCGCCCACATCTCGAAAACATATCATCTCAGCAAGCTCCG
>DASQDR010000248.1:0-19209 GCA_035634055.1 Tepidisphaeraceae bacterium
AGGTGGTGGATCGACTCGATGCAGATGTCGGTGGCGCGGTGCTCGGTGAGGATGCCGCCGCGGTCGCGGGTCCAGAGTTCCCCCAGCCGCTCCAGCGCGCCGCGCACCGCGCCGTCGAAGATGGCGGCGAGCGAGCGACCGGCGAGGTACCAGGAGACGATCAGCGCCCGGGCGAGGGCGCGGTCGCCGGCGGCGAGGGCGCCGTAGAGACGCTCGTCATCGCTTTGGTCCGACGCCAGCGGCGCCCCGGGGTCACCCTCGCCCGCCTCGCGACCGGCGAGGGTGGGGCCCAGGCCCAGGATGTCCGGGCGGACGACCGGCAGGCCCATGTCGCGGATGAACCGCAGCGCCTCGGGCAGCTCGATCCGCCGGTGCCCCCCGGCCGTTCGCGACATGCGCACGCGGCCGCTGTCGATCCACCGGCGCATGGACGACTCGCTGGTGCCGATGGCATCCGCCAAGTCTTTCGGGGTCAGCAGCGTTTTGGCCATTCGCGGTGTGAGAGCTAACGTCGGGCCATAGTAGGGCTTACGCACCGGCTGGAGAAGGCGCTGCCCCGCAGCTCGGCAAGATTCAGCCGCTTTGCCCACGTGCGCCATCAGGGAATCCTACCACGGAAATGAAAGGATTGGCAGAAATTGAGGAAGCGGCTAATATCGTCATCACATTCGCATGCCACTCTGCGACCGCGGCTTGCACGGAGGTGCCCGCTGGTGCGGGAGGGGGCGGCGGCGGAACAGTTTCGGACTCCACCCCACGGCGGCGCTCGATCAACGGTTGATCGGTGCCGCCGTCTTTTTTTCATCTTGAAATGCAACTTCCTCGCCCGTTCACGCGCTGCCGCCGCGACAACCGCTAACAATCGCGGTCAGGGTGACGCAGGCCCAGCCGCAGCGGAGGGCGCATCTGGAGAGGCTGGCCGGGTGCGGGAGTTGGTGGAGTTGCGGAGGGTCGCACGACCGGGCTTCGGCTGCGACGACCGAACGGTCGTGCCGCCTGCGCCCCTGACGCCGCTGTGAATCTGGGAGACATGGGTGTCGTGGCAAGCCCCGCGCGCGGCGTCAGGTGCGCTACAATCCCCCGCCCATGACCGCGACCGCACCGCCCTACACCGCCCCGACCTTTCCCTGTCCCCGCTGCGGGCAGCCATTTACCCATGGCACGCTCGCCTGCCCGCGGTGCGGCGCGCTGGTCTACGCGCGGATGCTCAACGACCTGTCCGCCCGCGCGCAGCAGGAGGAGGCGGCGGGGAACCCGGTGCGGGCGGCGCTGATCTGGCGCGAGTGCCTTCCCCTGCTCCCGCCGGACTCCCAGCAGTACGCCATGATTACCCATCGCATTGGCGCGCTCACCACCGGCTTCGGCGGCGCGGGCGGCGGTGGCTTTGCGGGCGCGGACATCGGCGGCGCTGGCGCTGGCTCCGCTGGCGCGGGCTTCGGGGGCGCGGGGGTCGGCGGCGCGGGTTTGGGCGGCGCGGGTTTGGGCGGCGCGATCGAAGGTGACCCCGCCCCCGTCGGCGCGATGGCCGCCCCGCGCCCGCCGGACGCCTGGCCGGTGGCGGTGGCCAAGACTGTCGGCTCGATGCTGCTCAGCATCGTGGTGTACGCCTGGCTCTTCAGCCATCCCGGCGACGCCAATTTTGGCGCCAAGTTCGCCGTCGGCTTCGTCCTGCTCATCCTGGTCCACGAGCTGGGGCACAGCTTCGCGATGCGGTACTACGGGCTGAGCGCCAGCCCGCCGATCTTCATCCCGTTCCTCGGTGCGGTCATCAACCTCCGGCAGATGCCGCGCAATGCCCTGGAGGAAGCGGTCGTCGGCATCGCCGGCCCGGTCACCGGCACGCTGGCGGCGGCGGCGACGTACGCGCTCTACCTGCGCACCGGCTCGATCCTGTTCCTGCGGCTGGCGGAGTTCGGGTTCTTCCTCAACCTGCTCAACCTGCTGCCCGTCCCGCCTCTGGACGGCGGGCGCGTGACGGCGGCGGTCAGCCCGAAAATCTGGATGCTCGGCATCGTCGGCGCCGTCGCGTGGCTGGTCTGGGACTTCGTCCGCTACCAGCAGTTCAACCCGATCCTGGTCCTGCTGCTGCTGTTCGCCTGGCCGCGCATCCGCCAGACGCTGCTGATGCGCGCCGCCGGCGGCGCTTACTACCGCATCGGCCGCCCGGCCAAGATCGTCATGGGCGCCGCCTACCTGCTGCTGGGACTCTCGCTGGCGGCGATGTACTTCGTCACCCGAATCGAGGCCCGCCACCTGCTCGGCGGCGGGATGCTGGACTGACGCAAGGCCCCGCCGATGAGCGCTTCACGCCGCTGGCGGGGTGGCGGCGGTTTCCAGGGTTTGGATGGCCTGGCGGATATCTTCCATTCGCCGCGCGCCCGCCTCGCGCTCGATGACCAGCGGGCCGGTGTAGCCGGCGTCGGCCAACGCGCGGAGGAACTCGCGCGGCGGGACCTGGCCGGCGCCGAACGGCACCTCGGTGCCCCACGCGGCGCCGGGCGTGTCAGACAGCGTGGCGTCCTTCACGTGGACGTGGCCGATGTGCCGGCCCAGGACGCCGATGGCTTCAATCGGGTCGCCCGCGCCGTAGAGGATCATGTTGGCCGGGTCGAAGTTGACCTTCACGTTGTTGACCGACAAGTCGTTGAGGAACTGGAGCAGTTCGGGCGCGGTTTCCTGGCCCGTCTCCATGAGCAGCGTCAGGCCAAGCGATTTGAAGTCGCTCGCCACCTCGCCGAGCCGCTCGGCCATGCGGTCGTAATTGGGGTCGCTGGAGGGCGGGATGAAGCCGACGTGGGCGGAGATCTGCGTGATGCCCATCTCGACGGCGAGCTGACCGGCCGCTTTCGCCAACTGCCGGCGGAGGGGGAACGCCTTGTCGCTGACGAACCCGCCGGTCTTGCGGATGCTGGCGATGGTGGTGTAGTCCTCGTCGGGGTAGTTGATCATGCCGGCGGTGAAGGTCAGGCCGCTGTCGCGGAGCAGGCCGAGCTCCTGGTGCTTGCGCTTGTCATCGAGCTGCGCGAGCGGCCCGAGCGCGAGCTGCACGTGCTGGAGCCCCAGCTCGCCGACGCGCGCGATCAGGTCCTGCGTGCCTTTCGGGGCGAGCGACCAACTGCATACCCCGATGTCGTGTCCGGCGATGTTCATGGTTGTTGCGAGCCTTGTTGGGACGTCGTCGTCGTCGTCGTCGTCATGATCGGCGTCGGGGCGACGCCGGCCGGGCCCGCCTGCGCCATCGTCGCTGCCGCCGCCGCTGCCGTCGCTCCGGCGATCGAGCCGTTGGGATGAACCTCCGATGCCTCATAGCGGAGGTAGCGCTTCTTCATCCACCGCACGCCGAACAGGTCGGCGATGCCGACGAACGCCCGGTTGCGGAACCCGTACTTGGCCGTGCCGGCGAAGCGGTGGCTGTGCTTCACCGGCGTCTCGTGGACCGTCCCGCCGCGCATCTTCACCAGCGTCGGGAAGTACCGGTGCGCCCCGCGGAACAGCTTGATCCCCTTGATCGCCTCGGCCCGGTAAATCTTGAGGCTGCTGGCGGAGTCGTTGACGGTCTCCTGCGTGATCCAGTTACGGATGCGGTTGGCCTGGCGGCTCTGCCACTTGCGGAACGGCGTGTCCTGCCGGTCCTTGCGCCAGCCGGTGATCATGTCCACCTTGTGCTCATCCAGCAGCCGGAGCAAGCGGGGAATTTCCTCGGGATCGTTTTGCAGGTCGGCGTCGATGGTGGCGATGACCTGCCCGCGGGCGGCGTTGAAGCCCGCCTCGAACGCCGCGGATTGCCCGCCGTTGCGCGCCATGCGGATCACGCGCAGCCACGGGAGCGTTTGCATCCCGTCGGCCAGGAGCCTTGGGGTCGAGTCGCTGCTGCCGTCATCGATGATCAGCACCTCGAAGGGTCGCCCGACCTTCTCCAGCGATGCGCCGACGCGCTGGAGCAACGTGGGGACGTTCTCCTCCTCGTTGTAGCAGGGGATGACCAGCGAGAGGTACGGCGCGACGGGATCGCTCATGGCACGGACGACTCGTTGACGGTGGCTCGGCGCATCGCGGTTTCGCTCGCAGGCGCGGCTTCGCTGGCGCCCGATGGCCGCGGTCCCACGGACCGGCGGTCTTCCTCTTCCCTGAAGAACAACCTGGTCACGGCCCAATGGATCAAGTGGACCCCGCCGACCCCCAGCGCGGCGGCGGCGACGCAGTCGCTGAGCCAGTGGGCGTTCTCGGCGACCCGCTCGGCGGCGACCGCCGACGCCAGCGCGTACCCGCCCCAGCGCCAGGGCGACCGCGGCCATAACATAGCCAACGCGGCGGCGGTCGCAAACGCCAACGCCGCGTGCCCGGACGGAAAGCAGAGGTTTTTGCCGACCAGCAGCCCGGCGATTCCGCCTCGAAACGGGCTGAGCACGAACGGCGCCGCCAGCGGCTCGCCGGTTAAATCGTAGACCGCCAGCTTGAAGGGCCTCGTCCGCCCCGCCACCCACTTCAGTAGCCCGTTGATGCCGCTGACGATCGTCGCCAGCAGCAGGAACCCGCCCGCGCGCCAGCGCAGCGGGTGGAGAAACATCACCGCGAGCGCCACCGCTAAGGTGAAGATGAACGAGCCCGGCGACTTGATGATCTCGCCGACGAGCCTGTGCGACGCCATCCATTGCTGAAGGCCCGAGTCGCGCACCCAGTGCGCGACGCGCAGGTCCAGCAGCGCCGCGCAGGCGATGGCGGCGAGCCACGCCAGCGCGGAGAAGATGAGTGAGCGGCGGGAGGACATTTAATGAGCGGCTCTGCGGGAAAGTGCATGTCCGACACGGGCCGGCGGCCCGTGCCACGCGATGGCCGCGTGCCCCGCTGTCTCTTAATAATCCCCCGGCCCGCTCGGGCGGGTCATTCCTTTGAAGCCGGTGCACCGCCAGGTCTTAAACGTCTTGACGGTCGTGCCGCGCACGATCACCGGCACCTCGGGGAGCGGCTCGACCTTATCGAACGCCTTGAGGATATCCGGCGGGATGGCGCCGCCCTTGCCGACGTAGACGGCGTTGCGGCCCTTCAGCTCTGGCGCGTCCAGCCGGCGGTCGGGCCACATGTCGTACTGCGTGAAACGCTTGGCGTCGGCGTACCACGAGCCGGCGTAGAAGGTCTTCGGTTGGCCCTCCACGTAAAACGCGGTCTCGGCGGTCTGCATGTAGTCGTCGTTCAGGACGAACGCGCCCGGCCCGAGCGTGCGGAGCTGGCGCGTCACGTGGTCGCCCAGCAGCCGCCAGCCGCGCAGGCGCATCAGCACGTCCACCTTCGCGGGGCTCAGGTTCGTGCGCAGCACCGCGTTGACGCCGCGGACGAGCGGGAACAGGCGGGCGCTGTCGTGGGCGATGGGGATGGTGATCAGCCCGAGCAGCACCGTCCCCCAGAACCACGCCCGCCAGGGTCGCCACAGCTCCGCCGAGCGCAGGCGCGTGCCGAGGTAGTAGGCGGTCACGATCATCAGCGTGAAGTACGCCGGCGCCGGCCAGTTCACCTGCACCTTGGCGAACAGGCTGGTGACCAGGGTGAAGCCGAAGAAGGTGAGGCCGATCCAGACGAGGAAGCGGAGCTTGCGGCGGTACGGGTCCTCGAGCCAGACGGGCGGCGCGGCCGCAGCGCTGGCCGATGCTTCGACCGGGTGCTGTAGCGGGGCGCCGTTGCTCAGCGCCGCGCCGTTGGTCGGCGCTGCGGCGGACGGGGCAGGCGCGCCCGCGTCCGTCGTCGCGGCGGCATCGTGATGTGCTGGAGGGGGCTCCGTCGCCGTCGCCGCCCCGGCCGTCCCGGCCGCGGCCGTCGCCGCGGGAGCCGCGGCGGCCGCGCGGATCGGGCGCTTGCGGACGGCGTAAAGCACCGCCGCCGCCATCATCACCGCCAGCACCGGGCCGATGACGGCGACCTGCGAGCCGATGAACTCCAGCGCGTTGCCCCGCGTCAGCCCCCCGCCGCTGGCGCCCGTCTGCTTGGCCACGTGGCGGAACGACACCCACCGGTGCGACGCGTTCCACGCGATCACCGGGATCGTCGCCAGCAGCGAGACGCCCAGCGCCACGTAAGGCCCCGGCTCCCGCAGCCGCTTGCGGCTGGGCGCATCGGCAAGCAGGAACGCGAACAGCCCGGCGAACCAGAGCATCGCGGCGTACTTGGCCAGAAATCCCACGCCGATCGCCAGCCCGATGAGCGGCCAGGCGCGCTTGTGAGCGTCGAAGATCGCGCCGGCGGCGAAGTACGTCGCCAGCGCCCAGCAGAAGAACATCGGCGGGTCGATGGTCATCAGCACGCTGCCGGCGACGAACATCGGGACGATGTGGTTGAGCAGCACCGCCCCCAGCGCCAGCCGCTCGCTGCCGAACAGGCGGCGGGTGAGGAAGTAGGTGACCAGCGACGTGCCGACGCCAAAGGCGACGGCCGGGTAGCGCACGCCCGGCATGGTGTCGCCGAAGATCGCGCAACTGGCGCGGATGATGTAGGCGACCAGCGGGCCCTTGGAGTAGTAGCTCCAGTCGAGGGCGCGCGACCAGTCCCAGTACTGCGCTTCGTCGCCGGACAGGTCGATCGGGCAGTCGTGCTTCAGGTAATTGACGTGCCCGTAGACGTCGAGCAGGAGCACCGCCACCAGGATCATGCGGCAGCGCTGCGGGGTGAGCCAGGTGAGGTTCCAGGCGGGCGCGGCGCGCCCCGCGGCCGGGGGCGGCGCGAGCGGCGGCAACGGCCCCCCCGCCAGGGGTCCGCCCGCCGACGGCCCCGACTCCGGTGGCGAAGCGGCGGCGGCGGCGGCGGGTTGAACGTCGGGTACGGCCGTCACGGCCGGCATTGTAGGGAGCGGGCCGCGCGGGCCATAGGGCACCGGCCTATCATCGCCGCGGAGCCTCCACCATGAGCCAGATCACTCCGCCCGCGCCGGTCCGACCCAAGATTATTAGTGGCGACACCCGCCGCGGCTCCCCGAAGGATCGCACGCCGCCGGGGCAGGTGCTGACCAGCAAGTGGCCGGTGCTGCACTACGGCAAGGTGCCGGCGGTCGACCCGACCAGCGCCAACTGGCGGCTGCGCGTGTTCGGGCTGTGCGAGCAGCCGTACGAGCTCACTTATGCCGACATCCGCGCGCTGCCGGCCGTGGACGTGGTTTGCGACATGCACTGCGTCACGCACTGGAGCCGCTTGGACAACACCTTCACCGGCGTCCCCACCAAGCTGCTGATCGAGCGCGCGCAGCCCAAGCCCAACGTGCGCTTCGTCATGTGCCACAGCGAGGCGGGGTTCACCGTCAACATCCCGCTGAAGGAGTTCATCGCCGACGACTGCATCCTCGCCTACCAGTGGGAGGGCAAGGAGATCGAGCCGGACCACGGCTGGCCGCTGCGCGGGCTGGTGCCGCGGCTGTACCTCTGGAAGAGCGCCAAGTGGATCCGCGGCATCGAGCTCCGCGCCACCGACGCCCCCGGCTTCTGGGAACAGAACGGCTACCACATGCACGGCGACCCGTGGAGCGAAGAGCGCTTCGGGTGGTGAGACGCGCTTCCGCGTGCTCCGCCCGCGGCGTGCGGCGGTGAGGCGGCGCGTGGCGGGCGCCGGTTCCGCCGTCAGGCACGCCCAGCGGTAGACAACCGCGGCGGACGGTCGCAAGATGGCCGGCATGCCTTTGCCCGAAGCTCACTTCGTCCACGCGCTGTGGATCACCTTCGCCGGGAGCACGCTGCTGGCCGCGCTGCTGTCGATCCTGCCGCGCGCGGGGGCGGCCGGGCGGCGGGTCTCTGAGGCGCTCTGCTACGCGCCGCTGCTGGACGTGGTGGTCGGCTGCCTCACCATCGTGCCGTGGATCCTCGCGCTGGCGCTGGGCGGGTGGGCGGCGCTGCTCGGGGCGCTGGTCGGGCAGTTCGCCGCGCTGGGCGTCTGGTGCGCGGGGCACGAGCTGGCCTTCAACCGAACCGCGCGCGGGCCGAAGATCGTGGAGTTCCACTCGCGCATCGTCGGCGACTGGCGCAACTACGCCGCCCTGGGCATCACCCTCGTCGCCCTGCCCATCTTCTGGTCGGTCCGCCTGATGCAGATCACGCTCGGGTGGACGCTGCCGGTGCTGCTGAACTTTCCGTCGTACAAGCAGCGCGACTGGATCAACGTCTCGCGGCACAAGTTTGACGGGTTGATCGGGCACGACCTGGTCTGGTGCCTGTACTGCGATTGGATGACCGGCGTCTGGTCGCTGGGGTCGGAGGTGCTGCGCAACGTCGAGTCGTTCTGGTGCCCGATCCGCTATTACGACGGGAAGAAGTGCGCCAACTGCGCGGTCGATTTCCCCGACATCGACAACGGCTGGGTGCCGGCCGACGGGACCATGCCGGACGTGCTGGCCAAGATGGAGCAAATGTACGGCGACGGCCGCCGGGAATGGTTCGGGCACCCGGCGCGGCTGACCGTGAAGGGAAAGCCGCTGACGCCGGCGGAAGCGGGCGGTTAAACGATGGCGCGACGCCTCCGCAGCGTCGAACGGCACGTCGGGTCCGACATTGCGCCCGCGGGCGGCGCGGAACTGTCGCCATTGGCTTACCGACTTTCCCCGGGCAAGCGCGGCTTCGCATGAACAAAGAAGTGGCCGCGCCGGAATCGGCGCGGCCACTTGCCTTTGTCCTTTGCGCTGCGACACACGGCGCATCGAGCGGCGGAATAACGGGGAAACCGGTCGTTCCTTGCGCTCCCGTCGTTAACGTGGCCGCGTGCGTAAGTCCGCGGTCTGCGAGCGCACGCACATTCCCGTTCCGCATTACTTCTGCGCCGCGCCGGTGTCGTAGTAGAACTTTTCATGCGCGATCTTCCCGTCGCGCCAGGTCTGCACGGCCACCTGGTCGCTGCGGTAGGTCTTGCCGTCGGCGCCGACGAACTCCAGCGTCGACTGCACCGTCGTCTTGCCGCGCTCGGCGTCCACGGCAACGGCGGCCACGTCGAACGCCTTGAACGCCTTCACGCCGGCGAGGAACTGCTTCTCGCGCTCGACATTGGCGCCGAGGCCGACGGTCGGGGCGTTGTTGTTCTCCTGCATCACCGTGTCGTCAGCATAGAACTCGACCATGGCGTCGAGGATCCGCCCCTGGCGGATGTAGTCGAGCAGGTCGTTCACGCGGGCGGACAGCCGCTCGGCGGCGCAGCAGGCGGCGGCGGCGTTGGCGGACGTGCGGGCGGGGGTGGACGGGTTCAGGGTGGCGGTGCTCACGGCAGATCTCCTTCGCTTGTCTTAAGGACCATTTCGATCAACCGGCATCGCGTCCCACGCGGGACGCCAATTGGTTGTCGATGCAACTACTTTATCTCAAGTAGTTGCATTGTCAACTATATCGCGATAGAATTTCCCCGACATGGGTAAGAACTCCGCGGCCGACAACGAGTTAGCGCACGAGGCGTGGGCCCTGCTCTTGAACGTGCAGGCGCGGCTGGTGCGGGCGATGGACGAGGCGGCGGCGCGCGACGGGCTGCTCCCGCTGGAGTGGTACGACGTGCTGCTGGCCCTCTACCGCGCCCCGGGGCGGCGGCTGCGGCTGAGCGAGCTGGCGGAGCGCATCGTCTTCAGCCGCAGCGGGCTGACGCGCCTGGTGGACCGCATCGAGGAGAAGGGCTACCTCCGCCGCGAGCGCTGCGAGGCCGACCGCCGCGGCGCCTTCGCCGTACTCACCGACGCCGGGCGCGAGGCGATGAAGCGCACCTGGCCCGGGTACAAGCGCGAGATCGAGCGGCGATTCGCCGATCACCTGACGCCGCAGCAGGCGCGGGCGATGCGCGACGGCTTGCTCAGCGTGCTGACCGCCAACGGCGGCGCGTTGGAAATCGCGGCGGAGTCCGAGCCGGTGCAGTTGACCATCGGCGCCAAGCCGCGCGGCAAGAGGTGATCGTGCACAACGACCGTTCGGGGGTGACGGATTCCGAGCGTGACGCTCGCCGTGCTGGCCGGCGGCGCGGGGTCGCGCATGGGCGTGGCGAAGGCGTCCCCACTTTCTCCTGCTCGAGGCGCCGCCGCACTGGGCAGGCGAGGTTTGGACGAACCTGAACGACCGGGAAGATCTCCGGCGCTTCCGCCCGGCTTAGCCCGGTATGGCCTTTGCATCGAAGGCCCTGCATGAGCAATGCAGTTTCCGCTCCCTATCGCGGCGCAGCAGCGCGCCGGCAAGGTTCGGCGCTGGCCCGCGTGCTGTACGAGAACGGGTTGTCCATCGTCCTGATGCTCGCGTTTCTCGGCCTGCTGTGGGCGCAGAGTTGGAGCGGGTGGAAGACGTACAACCAGGAGCAGGCCGAGCGCTCGCAGCCGGCGGTCGGCTACCTCGCGTACTTCACCACGGGGCACTTCGTCGAAGCGACGGCGGAGAACTGGGAGAGCGAGTTCTTGCAGATGGCGGCGTTCGTCTGGCTCACCGTCTTCCTGCGGCAGAAGGGATCGCCGGAGAGCAAGAACGTCGTCGGCGAGGACGAGCCGCAGGACCGCGAGCCGGACCCGAGCCGCCCCGGCGCGCCCTGGCCGGTGCGGCGCGGCGGCTTCGTGCTCTGGCTCTACTCAAATTCGTTGACGCTCGCCTTCCTGCTGATGTTCCTCATCGCCTTCTTCATCCACGCCGCCGGGGGCGCGCGCGAGTACTCGGAGGAGCAGGCGGCGCACGGTCAGCCGCAGGTGACGATGATGCAGTTCATGGGGACCAGCGAGTTCTGGTTCCAGTCGATGCAGAACTGGCAGAGCGAGTTCCTAGCCATCGCGATGATGGTGATCCTGTCGGTCTTCCTCCGGCAGAAGGGCTCGGCCGAGAGCAAGCCGGTGGACGCGCGGCACTCGGAGCAGGAGTAGCGCCTAGCGCCGTCTCCCGCCGGTTCTGCCGGACGAGGGGAGGACTGTGGAGCTTTGAGACAACCGCTTCGTGCTCTTCGTGACTTGGTGGTTAATTCGACTTTCGGCTTACTGCGGCCCTTCCGGCACGGTCGTCTCGTAGCGGACGCCCGCCGGCATGGGGACGGGGACGGCGACGGTGGTGCCGTGCTCGCCGGCGGTGCGGACGGAGGAATCGATGGCGACGAAGCTCGTGTAGGCGCTCATCAGGCCGTACTCCAGCGCGGTCGCCTTGATCCCGCCGGCCAGATCGACGGTCGCGTCGTAGGTGGCGCGGTCGCCCAGCTCGCTGATCTTGGCGCGGGCCCAGACCGGGGCGATGCCCTTGTGCTGGTTGGCGGCGTCGGAGGCGTTGACGTTCACGGTCATCTCGCGCGCTTCGCCGCCGACGTTGCCCTTGACCTTCACCGTCGCCGCCTCGGGGCTGCCGCTGTACCGGCCGGTGATGACGACCGGGCGGCCGACGAACAGGTCCGGCAGCTTGCTCGGGTAAACGTCGCTCACTTGCATCGAGCCGAAGTCGAGGCTGATGTCCGTCAGGGCGGGGTGGCTGATGCGCTGGAAATAGTCTTCCATCACCTTGCCGCCGTCGGCGTTGAGGCTCAGGTAAGTGGCGCACCCCTGGCCCATCCTGGCCATGTGGTCCAGCAGGAAGCGGTTGACGGACGACCCGACGCCAAAGCTGAAGATGCGCGTCGGCCCGAGCAGGTTGTGAACTTCTTTGAGGATCTCGCTCTCGTTGCCGATGTAACCGTCGGTGAGGAAGGCGACGAAGCGCAGGCGGTCCGGCTCCGGCGTGACCTGGAGCGACTTGCGGATCCCGTCGATCATCATCGTCCCGCCGCCCGCCTCCATGGATTGGATGTACTTCAGCGCCGCCTTCACGTTCTTCGCATTGGCGGGGACGCTGCTCGGGGCCATCTGCTCGGCGCTGCCGGCGAAGCGGATGACGTTGAAGGTGTCGTCCTCGCGCATGTTCTTCAGCGCGTAGGTGACGGCCGCCTTCGCCTGCTCGATCGGCTTGCCGCTCATCGAGCCGGAGACGTCGAGGGTGAAGATGAGCTCCAGCGGCTTGCGCGGCAGGTCCTGGAGCGATTCGGGCGGGAAGAGCATCAGCGTGAAGTAGCCGCCGTCCTTGCCACCCTCGCCGTTCTTGTCGTCCTTCTGCGCCATCAGCGCCGACTTCACCGTCTTGCCCGCCACCTTGTAGCGCAGCACGAAGTCCTTGTTGGGGATCTGGTCGCCCGAGGCGAGCTTCACCTGCGCCTTGCTCTCGCCGGGCTGCTGGAGCTCGACCTTGTGGTTGACGCTCTTGATCTCCTCGACCCTCACGCCCGCGTCGATCTCCAGCGCCAGCGAGATATCGTGACCGCTGCGCTCGTTGGGGCGGAGGTACGGCACCTCGGTCGGCTGCCCGGTGCTGCCGGCGCTCGCCGCGTCGCGCGGGCGGGCGCCGATGCCGTCGGTGGAGCCGGGCGGGTTGAACCGCGGGCCGACCACCATCGGGAAGTGGTACTCGTACCAGCCGTCGGCGTATTCCAGCGTGTGGAAGTACTTGATGTTCACGTCGATCTGCTTGCCCGGCTCGATGTTGGCCACCGATTGCGTGAAAATGTTGGGCCGCTCCTGCTGGAGCAGCGAGGCGACGTGCCCCTGCCGCTTGGCCGCCTCGTAGATCTGCCGCGCCTGCTCGCGCTCGCGGATGATCCCGCGAATCTTGCGCTCGCCGATGGTCATGACGAATTCGTTCACCGCCGCGTTGCTCGGCAGCGGGAAGACGTAGATTGCCTCGATCTTCTCGGCGTAGGGGTTGTGGTACTGCTGGGTGACGTCCACCGTGGCGACGTAGCCGGCGATGGCCGCCTTCACGTCGGTGTGCTTGAGCGGGACGGGGACGAGCTTGTCCGGCAGGCGGGCGACGAGCTGCCCGGTGCCCGGGATCATCTCCTCAGTGATGTCGGGAGCGATCGCGGGCGCCTGACCCGACTGCACTTGAGCCTGGCGCGGCCGCGCCGGCGCGCTGGTGGGGGCGTGGGCGCCGCGGAGGCCGGTGGTGCTTGAACCGGTCGCACGCGAGCTGGTGACGGTCGAGCCGGGCGCCTGCGCCGCCGCTGGCCGCTGACCGGGCGAGGGGTTCTTCTCGATTACCCAGAGTTCTTCGTCCGTTGCCAAGGCAAAATCCATGGCATCGGAAGGCGCTGCGCCGGCCGCGGAGCTTCCGGCGCCGCCGATCCCGCCCCCGGCTCTGCCGAAGCCGCTCCCGCCGCCACCCGCGCCGGTGGCGACGCTACCGCCGGCGATCGCGCCCGCGCCGCTGCTGGCGGTGGGCGCGGCCCGCATCGAGCCGGTCTCCCGCGGGCCCAGTTGCGACTTCTCTCCGCTCGAGCATCCGAGCATGACAGCGAAGCCGACGAATGCGGCGGCGATCGAGACCAGAAACACGCGAACGAGCAGGCGGTTCATCGGGACGCTCCTTCCGACGCGAGCGACGCGGTCGCGGACGGGAGGGTGGTCCCCTGCGCGTCCGACGCGACGATTACTTTGACGCTCCACTGCGGCAGCGGTTCCGCCGCCGATCCTTGAATCTGCACGTGCAGCCGCGCGACGCGCGTCTCACCCCTGGGCAGGTCGGCCGCGGTGTTGAACGCCGCGAGGATCACGCGGCTGTTGCGCAGGGCGGCGGGGTCGTAAAACGGCGGCTGCTTGAAGGCGGCGTGATCGCCCCCCTCGATGCCGACCAGCGCGACCGACGCGGGGGCAACGAATTCGAGTTGATAGGCCGCCAGCGGCTGGCCCTTCGGGTCCAGCCGCACGTCCACGGTGGCGAAGCGCACCGGCCGCGACGTCGCCTCGCCGAGTTGGGACGCCGGCTGAAGGTCTAATGGCGCCGCGGCCAGCAGCGGCAACAGGGGGAGCAGGATCGCCAATCCCACCACGTGGCCGGGGCGCCCGGCGCGAGCGGTCTTGCGGACGGACGGCGCGAAGAAGCGGCCGGTCGCCGCGAGTGCTGGGGCAAGCTGCCCAAGCCACGGGTGCGGGCGTCGCGTCGTCATCGCGTCCCCCCGCCGCTGGCGTCCAGCCTGACGGCGATCATGGCGATGGCCTCGACGTCCTTCCGATCGATTTGCCGATCGCCGTTGACGTCGTCCCAGCGCGTCCAGGTCGCCTGCTTCGCATCGACCTTGCGCGCCAGCGCCAGGGCATCGCCGATGTTGACCAGGTTGTCGCCGTTGGCGTCGCCGGTGAGTCGGGAGACGTCCGCCGCCACCTGCGGGCCGGCGGCGTGGTCGCGATCGGTGCGGGCGATGGTGACGGCAACGACCACCACCGCCGCCACCGCCGCTGCGGCCCCCCCGAGCCGCAGCAGGAGGCCTTGCCGCTTCCGCCGGGCAAAGTGCGCGCGGGCGGAGCTGAGGATCATCCGGTCCACGTCCGCCGACGCCGCCGGCCGCCCGCCGTGCAGCTCGGCCAAGTCCGCCCGCAGCGCGTCGGGAAGGCGAGGATCATCCGGATCGGTGGACATCAGCAGGTGAAGTGCGCCGGCGGGCCAAAGGGTTCAGCGAAAATGTTCGACCGGCCGGAGCGGCGGGTCGAATTGAGGTGCGCATCAAGTCCCGTTAGAATTCTCGGCTCTTCAGGGAGGCATCATGCGCGCGATCCCGGGCTCGGTGGCTGCGGCCTGCACAGTCCTGTGGGCGCTGTTGATGACGGCCGCGCCGACCGCGCGAGCCGAGGCGGCGACCGACCCGTCCACCGCCGCCACGTCCGCCGCAACCGCGCCGTCCACGGCGCCCGCCCCCGCTGCGGGCGCCGACGGCTGGGCCCCGATCTTCCGGGGCGACGATTCCAAGATCTGGGACAGCGACACCGGCGACCCCTCGCTCGCCAGCGGCTACGCGATCCACCTCGACCGCGCGCCGCCGGACATGAAGTACCTGCGCCTGAAGCGGATGGACACCTCCGAGGCCGTGATCATCCCGCTGCCCAAGGAGCACTTGCGGCGCAGCCTGGGCGTCGGCGACCACGTCTGGAGCGGGCAGAACGAGATCTACCGCGTGGGCGCCGACAGCAACCGCCTGCTCGGCATCGCCCGCCGCGCCTGGCGGACCCGCCGCACGGGCGATCAACTGATCCGCGGGCTCGCCCACCGGCGCGACGCCGGCTGGCGCGGCTGGGGGTTCAGCAAGCCGGCCGGCTCGTCCGAGGCGCAGGGCTACTCCTGGAACGGTGAGCCGATCGACAAGGTGGTCTTCGAGATCGCCGTGAAGTCGACCGACCTGACCGAGGCGGAGCGCGCGGCGTTGCTGACGGACGGCACGCAGGTCGCCGGCAATGACGGCGCTGCCGCCGCCGCCGCCGCGCCTAACGCCGCCCGGATCGCCCGCCGGCAGTCGTCGATCCGATGCCTGGTGGTGCGGACCGACGAGGACGGCATGATGCTCGGCAGCACCGTGGACCTGATCCTCACCGGCACGCCCGGCCCGGCGCGGGAGGACACGCCGGTCACCTACGTGACGGCCGTCGGCGACCAGATGAAGCTCGTGCTCGACGACGTCCTGCGCAACGTCCGCATCAAGTACGGCAAGTGGGAGGCGGCCAAGGTCGAACTGAGCTTCGACGACCGCACCTCGAGCAAGGACGGCTCGTCGATCGGCGCGGCGGTCGGGACGCTGATCCTCTCGATGCTCGAGGGGTACGAGGTGGACCCGAAGCTGGCCATGACCGGCGACGTGACCGCCGACGGCAAGGTGCGCCCGATCGGAGGCGTGGCGGCGAAGGTGCGCGGCGCGATCGGCTCGGAGTGCGCGATCATTGCCGTGCCGGCGGGCAACTACGACCAGCTCGCCGACGCCATGGTCTATGAGGGGACCGCGCTGCTCACGAGGATCCAGGTGCTGGGGATGGGAACACTTGACGAGGCGCAGGCCGTCGCGCGCACCGACCGCGCCGACAAGCTGCGGCGGGCGATCGAGCTGTTCGCGGAGGTGCAGCAGGCCGCCAGGACGCCGGAGATGCTCAAGTCCAAGGCGGTCCGCGAGAAGCTCGGGCTGGTAAGCGACCTCGCCCCCAACCACTACTCGGCCAAGCTGCTGCTGCTGTACGCGCAGGACAAGGCGCCGCGGCGGCTGTCGGCGACGGCGAGCCTCTACTACACCGCCGTCGCCGTCAACCGCATGCTGCCGGTGCTGAGCGAGTTGGACAAGGCGGCCAACCGCCAGCAGGTCACGCCGGCGGTGCTTTCCGAAGGGATGAAGAGCCTGGACAAGGTGCGGCGCATCGCCCACCCGTCGGTCGTCCCGCTCATCGACGCGTGGCGCGACTTCTTCCGCTCCGTCGGTGAAGTCCAGGCCGGCCGCCTCCCCGTCCAACAGCTCGGCCCCAAGGTGAAGGCGCTGGAAAACGCCGCGGCCAAGATTAACGCGAACCGGGACGTGATGGAGAAGATGGTGAGGGAAGGCGTGTGAGGGGGAGCGAGCCACGGGGGGCGGAGGCACGAACGCACGTGCCGGTTCCGGCCATTTCCGCACTTGCCCCTCCACCCGCCACTCAGCGTAAACGAGGCGCTAGGATGGGCTATTGCGGAGGTGAAGGATTCGGACGGACGTTGGAAGCCTGAAGTCGTTGCGGCAACTACACGCCGCCGTGGAGTCGTGCGCGCGGTGCGCGCGGCTGCGGGCGCACTGCCTGGACGTCGCCGGCACCAAGCGACGGGCGTTTGCCGACTGGGATTACTGGGGCAGGCCGGTCGCCGGCTTTGGGGACGAGCGGGCGCGGCTCTGGATCATCGGGCTGGCGCCGGCGGCGCACGGCGCGAACCGCACCGGGCGAATCTTCACCGGGGACCGCAGCGGTGACTTCCTGTTCGCGGCCCTGCACCGCACGGGTTTCGCCAGCCAGCCGACGTCCGTCCGCAAGGGCGACGGCCTGGTCCTGACGAATTGTTACATCAGCGCCAGCGCCCGCTGCGCGCCGCCGGCGAACAAGCCGGCGCCCGACGAGATCGCCGCGTGCGCGGATTACCTGGACGCGGAGTGGAGGCTGCTGACGGAAAAGCGGGTGCTGATGGCGCTGGGGAAGATCGCCTGGGACGCCATCCTCGCGCTGGCCGGGCGCAACGGCGTCACCGTCCCGCGCCCCCGCCCCGCCTTCGGCCATGGCGCCGAGCTCTCGCTCGCCCCCGGCCTGACGCTGCTGGGCTCCTACCACGTCAGCCAGCAGAACACGTTTACGGGGAAGCTCACCGAAGCGATGTTCGACGCCGTCCTGCGCCGCGCCAGCGTGCAGGGCGTTCGGCAATCGCAGGGGTGCGGGCCGGCGGATCCGGTGGATTGATCATTGAACACCTGAACGACAAGCCCCCCGCGGCCGTTCAAGTGTTCAATCTTCAATCGACACGCGCTGCCGCCCGGCACCGAGCTGCTCCGGCCGAACCCGCTCACCCCGGCTTGACGTTGGTGATCACGAACACGCCGTCCTGAAAGTCCGGGTCCGCGTCGAGGTCCTCGAAGCCGACCACGTACGCGTTGGGCGTCACCGTCCCGTCCTTGCTCTTCAGCGGGTAGAAGCGGGCCTTGCGGCGGGTGGTGGGGTCGGCGTCCCAGGTGTTGAGCGCGTCCTCGGTGAAGGCGGTGCGCTCGCTGTTGTCGGCGTTCTTCACGCTGGGGATCGTGTTGTAAAAGCCGAACGTGGCCGAGCCGGGATCGAACGTGATCGAGCCGGTGGCGTTGGGGTTGACGCTCTGCGCGTCGGTGTCGGCCAGGGTGAACAACTGCGTGCGGGCCGCGGCGTTGCCGGCGGTGTAGTAGCCGAACCGGAGCGACGGGTTGGTCACCGGGATGTAGGCGGCGATCGGGTAGGCGGTCACCAAGCCGGGCCCGGCCTTGACCATCTTCTGCACGAACGTCTCGTCGTTGGGCTGCTGCGGGTCGAGCGAGCCCGTGGCAGGGTCGGAATCGCCGGTGCGAATGGGCATTTGATACAGGTCGAACAACCGCTGGAGCGACGGCTCGTGCGCGCCGCCGACGCCGGTGGTGGCGATGCCGCGCAGGCGCACGGACTTGGATGCGCCGGTGGTGGTCAGCACGGTGAGCAGCCCGGTCTTGATGCCGGCCGACTCGCTGCTCTTGGGATCGAAGACGATGCTGAACTTGATCGACGCGCCCGGGCGCAGCCCGCGCGGCAGGTCGAAGTGGTTGATGATCTTGTACTGGCTGGCGTGCGCGCCGCTGATCACGACGCCGCCGGACGGGATGGTGACCGACTTGCTGGTGACGTTCTTGTAGCGGACCACGCGCGAGCCGGAGGCGTCGCCGCCGATCGGCTCAGAGTAGAGCCGCCGCACCGAGTTGGTGGAAAAGATCGGCCCCGCCGCGAGCAGCACCCGCTGCTCGAGCGGCTCCATCATCTCCGGCCGCTTGCCCGTCCGCCCGTGCGACTTGCGCATCAACATCTCTCCGCGACAATGACGAAACAACTGAAACGCTCGCCCCGGTGCCCGGCCGGGGAGGCGGGCAACCATACTGGCATGATCGGCCGGTGAGAAGCAGCCGGGGGAGAATCGAGCCTTCCGCCGGGAGAGTCGCCGCGGGCGGGGCGGCGATTCCAATCCGCCGTTGCCCCCTTGAGCGCGTAGGCTGCACCGCGCATCGCCTCTCGCGCTAAACCGCGCGAGCACCTTCGGCACACACGGTCCGGGGGAGCAAGCAAGCACACGGGAGCAAGCGATGAAGACGGCGAAATATTGGGCAGTGGTGCCGGTCCTGCTGGCGGGGTTAGCGAACGCGGCCCCGCCACCGCGCGGTGGCGGTGGCGGCGGCGGTGGCGGTGGCGGTGGTGGCGGTGGCGAGCAGCGCGGGCCACGCGGGGGTGGCCCGGGTGGGGGTCCCGGCGGCGGCGGTGACCGCCAGCAAGGCGGCGGCGGACCCCGCGGCGGCGGGCCCCAAGGTGCCGCCGACGGCCAGCCCGGCGGCGGCGGGCCCCGTGGCGGCGACGGCCAACGCGGGGGCGGTGATCGCCAGCAAGGCAGTGGTGGTGGCGGCGGTGGTGATCGCCAGCAGGGCGGCGGCGGTGGCAACGGCGGGGGCGGCGCCGGCGGTCAACGCCGCGGCGGATCCGCCAGTCGCCCCAGCCCCGACCAGCTCTTCGACCGCGCCGACGCCGACGGCAACGGCGCCCTTTCGCGGGACGAGTTCCGCCAGTTCCTCGCCAACCGCCCCCCGCCCCCGCCCCGCCCGCCGCGCGGAGAGGAGGACGGCCCCCCCGCACAGCGCAACGACGATGACGGTCCCTCGCCCACGCGCAGCGGGCAGGAGGGCCCCCCGCCCCCGCCCCACGGC
>DASQDR010000249.1:0-21974 GCA_035634055.1 Tepidisphaeraceae bacterium
GGGCGGCCGGCGGGGCAGGGGCGGCCGGCGGGGCAGGGGCGGCCGGGGGGGCAGGGGGGGCAGGGGGGGCAGGGGGGGCAGGGGACCGGAGCATTTACGCGCTGGCGAGCGTTCCGCCGCCGGCGAGGAAATCCCCCATCGGCCCGCCCGGCAAGCCCTACGGGTTCCGCGTGAAGCTCGACGCGATCGGTGCGATCACGATCCAGTGGAAGTGCGACCACCCGCCCGGGGCCGAGGGGACGATCTACAAGGTGTTCCGGCGCATCGGGCACGGCGGCGCACCGGTGTACCTCGGCCTCACCGGCAAGAAATTTTT
Organism: Tepidisphaeraceae bacterium; assembly: GCA_035634055.1. GTDB lineage: Bacteria > Planctomycetota > Phycisphaerae > Tepidisphaerales > Tepidisphaeraceae > JAICTV01. The sequence goes on from DASQDR010000249.1 coordinate 317, forward strand.
CGTGGACGACACGCTCCCGCCGGGCGGCGGGGGAGGCGGCGGGGGCGGCGGGGGCGGGGGCGGGGGCGGCACCGTCGTCTACCAGGTGCGGGCCGAGCGCTCCACGAAGCGCGGCCAGCCGGCGGAGTTCAACGTGAACTTCGGCGCCGGACGACCCTCGCGCGCCGGGCCGCGCGCGGCGCCGTGAGGGGTGCGGACCGCGGATGAACGCGGATGGACGCGGATGGAAGAGAAGCGGTTGGCCACGAAGGGGCACGAATGGGCACGAATGAAGAGGGTTCATCGCCGTGGTTCGCGCCAATGGGTGGCATTGGCAGAGCGGATTGCCCACGAACCCTCACGAATCCTCACGAATGCCGAACGAATTCATCCCTGATTCGTGAAGATTCGTGAAGATTCGTGGACGGTCCTCTCTTCATCCGCGTTCATCCGCGTTCATCCGCGGTTCCCTCCTCCGCGCCCGTCACGCCGCGAGGGGCCGCGCGCCCGCGCGCGCGCGGTGGCGGCATCACGGGTGAATCTCCACGAATCCCACGAATCTTCACGAATGAGAACAAATTCTTCTCTCATTCGTGTCCATTCGTGCCATTCGTGGCCTCCCGCTCTTCTTCATCCGCGTTCGTCCGCGGCTCAAGAGGTGATCCGCGTCCCCACCTTCTCCCCGCGCAGGACGCGGGCGATGTTGCCGGGGGTCTTCAGGTTGAACACCACCAGCGGGAGCTTGCGCTCCATGGCCAGGGTGATGGCCGTCAGGTCCATCACGCGGAGCTGGTCGCGGTGGACCTGCTGGTAGGTGATCTCCTCGTAAAGCCGCGCGGACTTGTCCTTCTTCGGGTCGGCGGTGTAGATGCCGTCGACCTTGGTCGCCTTGAGCAGCACGTCGGCCTGGATCTCGGTCGCCCGCAGCGCGGCGGAGGTGTCGGTGGTGAAGAACGGGTTGCCGGTGCCGGCGGCGAGGATGATCGCGCGCCCCTTCTCCAGGTGGCGGATCGCCCGCCGGCGGATGAACGGCTCGGCCACGCTGTAAACGCTGATCGCGCTCATCACCCGCGTGGGCTGGCCCATCTTCTCCATCGTCTCCTGCAGCGCGACGGCGTTGAGGACCGTGGCGAGCATCCCCATGTAGTCGGCCGTGGCGCGGGGGATGTTCCCCTCGGCGCTGAACGTCGCGCCGCGGATGAAGTTGCCGCCGCCGACGACGACCGCGAGCTGCACGCCCGTCCGGCAGACCTCGATGCACTCGCGGGCGATCTCGTCCAGCTCCTCCCCCTCGATCCCGAACCCCCCCTCGGGGCAGAACCCTTCGCCGGAGATCTTCAGCAGCACACGCTTGTACAGGGGGCCATCGGGCATGGCGGGGGATTATACGGATGCGACGCGGTTCGTCATGGGCGGCGGGGCGAAGAGTTGCCGCGGAGACGAGTTGCCGGTTGCCGAGTGGCGAGCGTTGCCAGTGGGGGGAGAGAAGCGTTGCCAGTTGCCGGTGGTCGGTCGTCAGCGGGGGGCGAAGAGGGTTGTATGGAATCCCGCGCTCCGGCGGCGGGTTACCGCCGGCGCGTTGATCCGCCCGCCCCCTTTGACATCCGCCGCGCGAGCCCGGACAACTGCCGGGCGTGAGCACCGTCCTGATCGGATATCGCGGCAGCGGGAAGACGACCATCGGGCAGAAGCTGGCCGATCATTTGTGGCAGAAGTTCGTCGACACCGACCAGATGGTGCAGGCGCGGGCGGGGAAGTCGATTCGGGAGATCTTCGAGCAGGAGGGCGAGCCGCGCTTCCGCGAGCTGGAGGCGGAGGCGATCCGCGAGGCGGCGGGGTTGCAGGAGCACGTGATCGCCCTCGGCGGGGGGGCGCCGCTGCGGGAGGAGAACCGGCGGGTCATCCAGGCGGCGGGGCACCGCGTCATCTACCTCAAGTGCGAGCCGCAGGAACTGGCCAAGCGGATCGCCGCGGACCCGGAGACGGCCGCCCTTCGCCCGCACCTGACGTCGCTCGGGGGCGGGGTCGAGGAGATTACCGCCGTGCTGGCCGAGCGCGAGCCGATCTACCGGGCAATGATGGACGCGGAGCTGGAAGTGACGTACCTGGAGCCGGCGGAGGCGATGGTGTACATCGTGAGACTGCTGTAGCCGCTCGCGCTAAATCCGAATGTCGAAGCGCGAGATCCGAAGCAAATCCCAAGGCGGAAAAAGGAAATGTCCGAAACAAGAGGGAGCGGCGTTTCGCCCGCGCGCGGCACTTCTGCCTGCGTTTGCATCTTTGAGATTTCCGACCTCTGATTTGTTTCGGATCTCGTGCTTCCCCATTCGGATTTAGCACCAAGCCCATTGTCCCACACCGTTCTCATTCTCTTCCTCTTCGCCCTGGGCGCTTCCGTCGGCAGCTTTCTCAACGTCGTCGTCTGGCGGTTGCCGCAGATCGAGCACGACCCGGACGATCGCTCGCTCCTCGGCGGGTTCTTCAAGACGATTCAAGGGTTGTCCAACCCGCCGTCGCACTGCCCCAAGTGCGGCACGCCGCTGAAGTGGTACGACAACCTCCCGGTCATCGGCTGGCTGCGGCTGGGGGGGAAGTGCCGGGCGTGCGGGCAGCCGATCTCGGCGCGCTACCCGATCGTCGAGGCGGTCTGCGGGCTGCTGTTCGTCTTCTATTACGTGATGTTCTTCGTGGTGCAGGTCGGCCCGTGCGCGCCGCGGCCGGCGATGGTGCCGGACGGGGCGCTCGGCGTCTTCCAGATGGTCGCGCGCCCGCTCTTCATCCGCGACGATTGGCCGATCTACCTGCTCTACATGGCGCTGATCGGCGGGCTGCTGGCGGCCAGCCTGATCGACGCCGAGCTGTTCATCATCCCGGTGGAGATCCCGTGGGTGCTGGCGGCGGTGGGGATCGTGGTGCACGCGATCATCGACCGCCCGTCGCTGCCCGGCGCGCTGAATGCGAACGTCGGCGCGGCCGCGCTGGCGGCGGGGGGGGCGGTGGGGTTGATCCTCAGCATCGCGCTCTACCTGCGCGGCATCATCCCGCAGAGCTTCCCGGACGGGGAGCCGATGCAGGACGTGGACGAGCCGGGCGCGGGCGCGGGCGCGGTGCAGGCGAAGGATCCCGCGACGGGCGTTGCGGTGAAATCCCGCGCCGCCGGTGGCGCGGCGAAACCGTCGGGTGACGTCGCAGAACCGCGCGCGGCGGTGAACGATCCGCCACCCACGGCGGCGGCGGCGGCGGCACCGGTGGGGCGGGCGGAGCTGATGGTCGAGATGCGCAAGGAGATGCTCTTCCTCACCCCGCCGCTGCTGCTGGCGTCGCTGTGGTGGTTCGCGGTGATGAAAATCCCGGCGGTGGGGCGGGGGTGGGAGTCGGCGGTGGCCTACGACTGGGTCAGCGGGCTGCTCGGCGCGGTCCTGGGAGCGCTGGTGGGCGGGATGGTGGTGTGGGTCACGCGCATCCTCGGCACGATCGGCTTCGGGCGGCTGGCGATGGGGCTCGGCGACGTCCACCTGATGTTCGGCGTCGGGGCGATCATCGGGGCCGGCGGGGCGACGGTGGCGTTCTTCCTCGCGCCGTTCTTCGGCATCGCCATCGCCGTCTGGATGCTCTTCACCGGCACGCGCCGCGAGCTGCCGTACGGCCCGTACCTGAGCCTGGCGACGGCGTTCGTGCTGCTGTTCGGCTGCCCGATCCTCGCCTGGCTGACCCCGGGCATGATGGGCCTGAGCCTGATGATCCGGGAACTCTTTGGCGCAGGCGGGGCCGCCGGGCCGATGGGATGAGACGCATGGGAAACTTCTGGCTCAAGGCGAAGGTCGTCACCAAGATCGTGCTGTTCGCCATCCTGTCGATCGCGGTGCTGATCTTCACGGTGCAGAACATCAACAAGCCGGTGACGCTGTGGCTCTGGAACGACATCCAGACCACGCTGCTGAAGGTGCTGCTGGCCACGGCGCTGATCAGCGCGATCTTCACGTTCCTGCTGGGCACCGCCCTGCGCACCGTCCGCCAGATCCGCGAGCTGCGCGCCCGTAACCGCGGCGCTGCCCTGGAGCGCGAGGTGGCGGACATGAAGGCGAAGGCGGCCATGCTCAAGACCAAGCCGGCGACGGGCGCCGAACCGCTGCGAGCGGACCCGGCCCTGAGCGACGTGGACCCGGAGGAGCGGAGCTGACCACGAATCCACGAAGGCACGAAGCGGTTGACCGCCGGTCCTGATCTGCCTGCTCCGATTGAAAATGCCGATCGATGGATCAGGAGACGACGGCCGACTTCGTGCCTTCGTGGCTTCGTGGTTCCTCTCCCCCGCCCCGGCACGCGCAAAACTTGACGTGCGCGCGCGATTTCTTAGCATTCCCCGCGGTTCCGGCCCCGCAGAAGGGTCGGCGGAACACGGGCCGGGGTGACCTGAGCGAAAGGAGTCGCGGATGCGAATCGCACGGATAAGTGTGCTGGCGGCGTTGCTGGTCGGGGCGTTTGGCGGCGGGTGCCAGAACAAGCTTTACGACGAGAACCGCGCCCTGCACCAGCAGAACCGCGAGCTCCAGACGCAACTGGCGGCGGCGAACAACGAGCCCAAGGCGGACCCCGCGCAGATCCAGCAGCTCCAGTCGCAGCTCGCCGAGCGCGACGCCAAGCTGGCGGAACTTCAGAACCAGCTCCGCCAGCCGGCGGCGGACCAGTCGGCGGCGGACGTGCAGGGCGTCGAGGCAACCTTCGACCAGGCGTCGCAGAAGATGACCGTGGCCGTCCCCGGCGACGTCCTGTTCGCCCCGGGCGACGCCGCCATCCGCGACACCGCCAAGGGAACGCTCGACAAGGTCGCCCGCTCGCTCAAGGGGGACTACGCCGGCAAGACCGTCCGAATCGAGGGGCACACCGATGCCGACCCGATCAAGTACAGCAAGTGGAAGAGCAACCAGGAGCTGAGCGTCGCCCGGGCGGCGGCGGTCAAGGCGTACCTGGTCAAGCAGGGCGTCGACGCCTCCCTCATCACCACCGCCGGCCTCGGGTCCGACAAGCCCAAGGGGAAGGACAAGGCCGTCAACCGGCGGGTGGATATCGTCGTGGCGATGAGATAGTCGGCAAGGCAAGTCCTGAGTGCTAAGTGCTGAGTGAAGACGGGCGGCCGGGCGATCCCCGGTCGCCTATCATTTGCGCCGGCGCGCAGCTCCTACTCAGCATTCAGCATTCAGCATTCAGCACTCAAATGATCTCGATCGTCGATTATGGCATGGCCAACCTCCGCTCGGTGCAGAAGGCATTCGAGCAGGTGGGCCACCGCGCCGACGTGGTATCGAGGCCTGAGGAAATCGACCGCGCCGACAAGCTCGTGCTGCCCGGCGTCGGCGCGTTCTGCGACGCGGTCGCCACGCTGCGCAGCAGCGAGCTGGCCGGGCCGATCGTCCGGCACATCGAGCGCGGCAAGCCGTTCCTCGGCATCTGCCTTGGGTTGCAGATGCTGTTCGACGTCGGCTACGAGGACGGCGAGCACGCCGGGCTCGGCGTCCTCAAGGGGCGGTGCGTCCGCTTCGACGTGGACGAGAAGCTCGCCCTCAAGGTCCCGCACATGGGGTGGAACCAGCTCGACGTGAAGCGCCCGGCGCCGATCTTCCGCGACCTGCCGAGCGGCGCCAGCGTTTACTTCGTGCACGGCTACCACGTGGAGCCGGAGGACGATTCGGTCGTCGCCACCACCACCGACTACGGCCGGCCGTTCGTCTCCAGCATCTGGCGCGACAACGTGATGGCCACCCAGTTCCACCCGGAGAAAAGCCAGCAGGTGGGGCTGAAGATCCTGTCGAATTTTGCGGGGCTGTGAGCCGCGGTACCGACGGCGGCGCTCACTGTGCGATGCTGAGGCGCGGCCACGCCTGAGAAGCGCGGCTGCGCTGTCATCCCGAAGCGTACTCGCGAGGGACTCGGGGACCGCCAACGGGTATCCGTCCCGAGATCCCTCGCGAGTACGCTTCGGGATGACATGATGCTCTGGCGCTCCCTGCCCGCCGCCCGCCGCCGCACCGCCCGCTGCCGCCCGCCGCTCCGCGCCTGCCGCGTTCCTTACCGCTGCCGAACGGTTGACGTCGCTGTCCCTGGGGAAGGTCGACCGTTACCACGCGGGCGGGGGCGTCGCATAACATGCGGGCATGAGTAACGCGTTCTTGATGACCCGCCGCGCCATGGCGGTGCTGGCGATGCTCGCCGCCGCCGCGTACGCCGTCCCCAGCACGGTTCCCAGCACCGGCCCCGGCGCCAGTTCGGGCACCGGGCAGAGCACGATCCCCTCCACCGCCCCGAGCCTGCCGACGGGCGCGGCGGCGACCACCGCGACCGGCACCGCCAGCACCACCCGAACCGGCGCGGCCACCACCGGCCGCACGACTACCACCGGCCGCGCGACCACGACCAACCCGACGACCGCCGACGCGCGGGCGCGCGATCGGCAGCGCATCCTCTCGGACCTGAAGGCGCCCGCCGGCTTCAAGATGACCCTCTTCGCCGCGCCGCCGGAGGTGAACTACCCGACCTGCCTGACGGCAACGCCGCGCGGCGAGGTGTTCATCGGCATCGACGAGCAGGGCTCGCTGGGCAAGCAGGAGGGCCGCGGGCGGATCGTCCGCTGCGTTGACGCCGACAACGACGGTGCGGCCGACCAGGTCGTCACCTTCGCCAAGCTGGATCACCCGCGCGGCCTGGTGTGGGACGATGCCGCCCGCGCGCTCTACGTGCTGCACCCGCCGCTGCTCAGCCGTTATCACGACGACGACGCCGACGGCGTCGCCGACCGCTCGGAAGTGCTCGTGCGCGGCATTGGCAATGAGAAGGTGCAGACCGGCCGCGGCGCCGACCACACCACCAACGGGATCCGCATGGGGATCGACGGCTGGATCTACGTCGCCGTCGGCGACTTCGGCGTCTTCGACGCCACCGGCAGCGACGGCACGCGCCTCCAGCTCCGCGGCGGCGGCATCGTCCGCGTCCGCGCCGACGGCTCGGGGCTGGAGACCTTCAACACCGGCCTGCGCAACATCTACGACGTCGCCATCGACCCGCAGATGAACCTCTTCACCCGCGACAACACCAACGACGGCGACGGGTGGAACGACCGCCTGGCGCACAACATCCCCAGCGGCTACTACGGCTACCCGAGCCGGTACAAGAACTTCAAGGGGGAATTCGTTGATTGCCTGATCGACTTCGGCGGCGGCTCGCCGTGCGGGTCGCTGTTCGTCGATGAGCCGGCGCTGCCCGCGCCGTTCGGGCACGCGCTGTACACCGTCGAGTGGGGCCAGAACCGCGTCGACCGCCACCCGCTCACGCCGAGCGGCGCGGGGTTCAAGGCCACGACCGAAAAGCTCATGGACCTGCCGCGCGGCACCGACATCGACGTCGACGCCGCCGGGCGGCTCTACCTTTCCTCGTGGGCCAACGGCAACTTCAACTACACCGGCCCGAACGTCGGCTTCATCCTCCGCCTGGAGCCCCAGTCCGGCGCCACGACGCGCAGCGCCGCGACGCGCAGCGCCGCGACGGCGACTACCGCCACGGTCGGTGGGACGATGGCTCGCGCGGCAGGCGCGACCTCGGCGGCAAACCCGAGGGCCGCGGCGGCGGCAACGGCAACGGCAACGGCCCCGGCGGGAATGGCGACGACCGCGCCCGCCGCGCCGCCCGCTCCTTTCCCCGACCTGCGGCGGGCGAGCGATGACGAGCTTCTGAAGCACCTTGCTTCGCCCAGCGGCGTGCGGCGGCAGGCGGCGCAGCGGGAGATCCTCCGCCGCGGCGACCGCCCGGCGTTCGCGCAGGGGCTGGCGGCGCTGGCGGCGTCCGATGCGCCGCTGTCGGCGCGGGCGGCGGGACTCTTCACGCTCAAGCTGCTGCGCGGCGCCGCCGCCGATGCCGCGCTGGTCGGGCTGACCCGGCGCGACGACCTGCGCGAGCTGGCCCTGCGGGCGCTGGCGGACCGCAAGGGCGACGCGACGGTGCCAGCCGAGCCGTTCATCGCGGGCACCCGTGACGCCAACCCGCGCGTTCGCCTGGTCGCCGCGTGGGGTTTGGCGCGCATTGGCTCGCGCGACGCTGCCCACGCCGCGGCGGGTTTGGCGCGCATTGGCGCGCGCGACGCTGCCCACGCCGCGGCCGTGCTCCCGCTCTCGGTCGATCCCGACCCGCTGGTCGCCCACGTGGCGGTGAACGCGCTGGTCGAGCTGCGCGCGGCGCGGGCGTGCCTGGCGGCGGTGAGCGATTCCGATCCCGCGCTGGCGGGCGGGGCGCTGAACGCGCTCCAGCAGATGCACGACCCGGCCGTCGTCGAGGGACTGGCGAGCCGGCTGGACCAGGTGAAGGCGCCCGCCCTGCGCGCCCGCCTCTTCCAGGCGCTTTGCCGGCTTTACAGCCGCGAGGGCGAGTGGGACGGAAGCTGGTGGGCCACCCGCCCCGACTCGTCGGGCCCGTATTACCAGCCGGCGGACTGGCCCGGCACGCGGCGCGTCGGCGAAGTGGTCCTGCGCGGGCTGAACGTCGAGCCGCCGGAACTGGCGCGCGCCATTCTCGTCGCCTGCGCCGTCAACAAGGTGGCCCTGCCCGAGGTGGTCGATCGATTGCAGCAGGAGGCGGCAAAGGACCCGTCGCTGCGGGACGCGCTGCTCGGCGTGCTGGCGCGGCAGCCGCAACTGACCGATGCCCACGTGCAGGCGATCTCCGCCATCGCGCGCTCGGACGAGTACGCGCCGGCCACGCGGGCGCGGGCGATCCGGCTGCTCAACGAGCACCCCGAGAGCCCGGCGGCGGTGGAGGCGGCGGTCGAGGCGCTCGCTCCGGTCGCCGAGCGCGAGCGCCCGGAGCGCGAGCTGGCCAACGTGCTGGATTCGTTCGTGCGCGACGCGCAGCAGGCGCGGAACGTGCCGATCCTGGCGCGGCTGAGCGAGGCGGGCGCGGCGAGCCGCCGCGAGGTGGCGCTGGCGGCGCTGGCGGGCATCGCCGCCAGCCGGCTCACCGACGCCCCGACCCGCGCCGCCGCCGAAGCCGCCATTGACAAGGCGTTGCAGGACCCGACGGCGGTGGCGGCGGCGCTGCGCGCCGTCGGCCGCGCCCGCGCCGACCGCTACGCCGACCAGGTGCGCGGCCGCCTGGACGACAGGGACTCCGCCGTCGCCGACGCCGCCAGCTTCGCCGCCCGCCGCATGAGACTCAACTCGTCGCGGCGCGGCGGTGGCGGCGGCAACAACGCGACCAGCCAGCCGCAGGAGCCGACGCTCGCGACCCTCAGCTACGACCGCGCGCTCGCCGGCGTGGCCAACGTGCCGGGCGACGTCAGCCGCGGGATGGAGCTCTTCACCCGACAGGGGTGCGTCGCGTGCCACACGGTGACGCCCGACCAGCCGCCGAAGGGCCCGTACCTCGGCGGCATCGCCACGCGCTACAGCCGCGCCGAGCTGTGCGAGTCGATCCTCCGCCCCAGCGCCAAGATCGCCCAGGGGTTCGAGACGCAGTGGTTCAAGGTGAAGGGCGACGTGATCGAGGGGTTCGTCACCCGCGAGTCCGGCGACGAGATCGAGGTGCGCGACGTCGCCGGCAAGGTCACGCTGCTGAAGCGGCAACAGGTCGGCTCGCGCGGCACCCGCCCGACCTCCGTCATGCCCGAGAACCTCGCGGGCAACCTGACGGTCGAAGACCTGGCGAGCCTGGTGGCGTACCTGGAGTCGTTGAAGGGACACTGATGGTCGTCGGGCCGTCAGATGAGGACGGCCTTGGGTTTCGACGTTCAACATCCGACGTCCAACGCTCAACGTCCAACGCTGAACCTGGCAATGGAACCGTTGAACGTCGGACGTTGAAACGGAACGCCACAACCCTAGGGCGCCGCGCCGCCGGTAACCTTTTCCTCCTCCCGCGCGTATCATGCTCGGTCCGGCCGTCCCACACTGGAGATTCCACGGATGACGCTCTCCCGCTTCCCGTCGCTCGCCGTACTCGCCTCGCTGCTTCCCGCACTGCTTCCCGCCCTGGCCCGCGGCGCCGACGCGCCGGCGCCGCGGCCGGCCACGTCGGCGTCGGCGGAGCGGATCCAGTACGTCCAGGAGACGCTTCCCAACGGCATGCACGTGATCTACGCCCCGCTGCACCAGGCGCCGGTCGTGCACGTCCGCGTGCTCTACCACGTTGGCTCGCGCGACGAGCGGCCCGACCGCCAGGGGTTCGCCCACATGTTCGAGCACATGATGTTCCGCGGGTCGGCCCACGTCGCGCCCGAGGAGCACATGAAGCGCATCGGGCAGGTCGGCGGCATCTCCAACGCCTTCACCAGCTTCGACCAGACCGTCTACGTCAACACGGTGCCGGCGGAGTACCTCGACATGGCGCTGTGGCTCGAGGCGGACCGCATGTCGAGCTTTAAGGTCTCCGACGAGATCTTCCAGACTGAGCGCAAGGTGGTGGCCGAGGAGTGGCGGATGCAGCAGAACCGCCCGTACGGGAACGTGTTCGAGCTCTTCCTGAAAAGCGCGTTCACCACCCACCCGTACCGCTGGACGCCGATCGGCAACATGGACCAGCTCCGCGCGGCCAGCTCCGATGAGCTCCAGGAGTTCTTCAACACCTACTACGTCCCCAACAATGCCACGCTGGTGGTGGCCGGCGACTTCGACCTCGACCAGGCCAAGCGGCTGGTGCGAACGTATTACGGCTGGATCCCCAAGGGCCCCGCGCCGCCGCGCGACCGCATCAAGCCCGAGCCCGACGCGACCACGGCGCGCGAGGTGGAGGTGAGCGAACCGGTGCCGCTGCCGCTGCTGATGATCGGCTACCCCATCCCCAACTACCGCTCGGACGACCACTACGCGCTGGGCGTGCTCGACACGATCCTGGGCAGCGGCGACTCCAGCCGCCTGAGCCGACTGCTGGTCAACAGCGCCGAGCCGCTCGCGGTCGGGGCGCAGTCCACGCACTGGCAGTCGGAGGACCCGAGCCTCTTCGGGGTCGGCGCGACGGTGCTGCAGGGCAAGCCGGTGGACCAGGTCCGCAAGATCCTCGAGCAAGCGGTCGCCGACGTGGTCAAGAACGGCGTGAGCGCCGACGAGTTGGCCAAGGCCAAGACCATCGCAAAGCTGAACGTGGTACGCGGGCGGCAGACGGCTGAGTCGCTGGCGTCGCAGCTTGGCGAGGAGCACCTGTTCGGCGGCGACGCCGAGCGCGTCAACACCTCGCTGGCCAAGATCGAGGCGCTGACCGCCGACGACGTCCGCGCCGTCGCCGCCAGGCACCTGCGGCCGGAGCGATCGGTCACGATGACGGTCAAGCCCAGCCTGATGTCGGCGCTGGCGAAGGCGGCGGCGACGCAGGCGGCGGCGATGCAGAACGCGCCGGTGAAGCCCTCCACCGAGCCGGTCAAGCCGCGCGTCGCCGCCACCGAGTTCCCCAGGGAATATCCCACCACCGCGCCGACCGCCACGCCGCGTCCCAACCCGCAGTTCGCCAAGGGGACCGAGAGCGAGATCGACGGCGTGAAGGTCATCGTCATGCCCGACCCGCGCCTGCCGCTGGTCAACTGGAGCGTCACGGTGCGCCGCGGGTCGCAGTCGGACCCGAAGGGCAAGGAGGGCACCGCCTGGCTGACCGCCGAGATGCTCCGCCGCGGCGTGAAGGGGATGGGCTTCGAGGAGCTCACCCGCGACCTCGACACCCGCGCGATCTCGATCAGCGTCGGCGACGGCGGCGACTACACCCGCCTGAGCGGATCGTCGTCGGTCGAGCAACTCGATCACGGGATCGAGCGTTCGCGTCAGATCCTGCACGAGCCCACCTTCCCCGATGACGAGTTCCGCAAGCTCAAGGAGCAGTCGCTCAACGCGCTCAAGGTCAGCGAGGAGTCGCCCGCCGGCGTCGCCGGCAACGAGCTGACCAGCGCCCTGTTCGGCGACACGCCCATCGGCCGGTACTCGACGCCGAAGAGCGTCCGCGCGATCACGCTGGACGACGCCCGGCGCTTCTACCGCGAGGTCTACTCGCCGGACGGCGCGATCGTGATGATCAGCGGCGACGTGACCGTCGAGCGCGGGCGCGAGCTGGCGGGCAAGCTGCTGGCCGGCTGGTCGAGCAACGGCGCGCCGCCGGAGGTGAAGATCGACCTGCCGGCGCTGCCCGCCAAGCGCCGCATCCTGCTGGTCGACCGCCCGGAAGGGAAGCAGGCGACCGTGCGGATGGGAATTCGCGCCTACGACGTGCGCTCGGAGGAGAAGTTCCCCGGCTCGGTCGCGTCGCAGATCCTCACCGCCGGCATCGACTCCCGCCTGGGGCGCTACGTGCGGGCGAAGCGGGGGCTGGCCTACAGCGTGCGCGGGGTGTTCGACCCGAGCCGGCAGGCGGGAGCGTTCGAGGCGGGCACCGACACCGCCATCGAGTCCACCGCCGACGCCGTCGAGGCCATGTTCAAGGTCTTCGACGACATGCGCAACGAGAACGTCACCGACGCCGAGCTCGCCGAGGCCAAGACCCGCGTGAGCGGGCGCATGGTCATGCAGACCCAGACGATCGAGCAGCAGGCCGGCTACCGCGTCGAGGGGATCCTCAACGGCTACCCGATCGACTACTACGACCGCTACCCGCAGCGCATCGCCCAGGTGCGGGCCGACGAGGTGCGGGCGGTGATGAACAAATACGTCAAGCCCGCCGAGATGACCGTCATCGTGGTCGCCCCCGCGGCCGCGGTGAAGGGGCAGCTCCAGCGCCTCGGCGAGGTGGAGGTGATCCCCATGCCCGCCCGCCGCGACGCCCCCGCCGCGGGCGCCGACACCGCCACGCCCACGGGCACGGGCACGGGCGCGGGCACCGGCACCGACACTGGCACGGGCACCGCGGACCCCGCCACCCAGCCGGCCACCCAACCGGCAAAGAAGGCGGCGTAGCGGCCCGCACCACGAATTCGTAGCCGATCGCCTCACCCCCCGACCAGCGCGACCTCCCCCGCGCAACCGTGGCACGGAGGCCTCGCCCCCGGTGCGTGTACCCACGCCCGCCCGCCGCGCTCAGCGGCTCCGTCGCGCAACCGTGGCACGGGCGCCTCGCCCCTGGTGCGTGTACCCACGCCCGCCCCCTTGGCCAGCGGCAACCCGCCCACATTTGTGGCACGGGCGCCTCGCCCGTGGTGCGTGTACCCACGCACGCCCGCCGCGGCCAGCGGCTCCGTCGTCCGCCGCCTACCGCAACACGTCCGGCACCTTCCCAATGACACGGCCGTCGCGCGCCCGCTCGATGGCATGGGACCTCACGCTCATCACGCCCCCGCGCGCAGCTATCGCGCGCGTGGCGGCGGTGCCACTGCGGGCCGCATCCTCCTCACGGCTGCCCGGCGCGGCGGGGCGATTGGCTTCGTTTTGATGGTTCTCCTCGCCCCCCACAACCGGCTCCGACGAATTGGGTTCGTTTTCGCCATTTCTCTCGCGCGGCCTCACCACTGCCGCCGCCGCCTCGCTACCGCACTCCACCTCGTCCATCGCACCTCCGGCCGCCGCGCCCTCCCGCCGATCCCCTTCATCCTCCTCCGGCTCCGGCGGTGATTCCGATGGCGGATCGACCCGCCCACGCTCCGCGCAGTCCCCCTCGCCCGCCAGCATCTCCGCCTCGTCCTCTGCCTCCTCCTCGCGCTCCTCGCGTAGCTTGCCCAGCTCGAGCCGCGCCTTGTCCATCGCCCGCTCCAGCGCCGCCGCGTGCTTCTGCAAGCGGTGCAGTTCGGCCGCGGCCGTCAGGTCGCTGTAGAGGTGGGCGGCCGAGTTCACCCACTGGTATTCCGACAAGTACTGCTCGGTCATGCGCCGCTCCGCCTCGAGCAGCCGCTTGAGCTTCCACGCCGCGACGACCACGCGCTCGGCGTAAAGCCGCTCCAGCGCGTCCCCCGGCCGCAGCCGCCGGCAGATCCCGGCGCGCAGCGATTCCAGGTCGTCGGCGCTTTCCCCCCGCAACACCAGGTCGCGGCAGAACATCCCGTGCGTGACGGCGTTGCCCGCCGCCGCCGACTTCCCCTGTGGCGTGCGCGGGCCCGTCGATTGCCGCGCGTTCCGCCGGTTCGCGTCGATCTGCGCTTGCGTGGCCATGACGACTTGCTCCGTTCTGCGAGCGCGCGCGGAAGGGGCGCCCGCGATATGAGGTGAGAAATCACCGGCCCCGGGCCCGTGGGATCGTTAGACCCATGCCGGCCGCGGCACCAGAAACCCCGCCCGAGCAGGCGAGGGGCCGCGGCAACCGTCAATCTAGCAACGGAAATCGATGTTGTCGGCCAAAATCCGCTCAGATGCATTCAAGCGCGAGCGGGGGGGGCGGTCACCTCGAAGTGGCGTCTCCGTCGAACCAGTCGGACCAGAAGGGGGCGTCCGGGCAGGCGGTGAGTTCGCCGACCTTTTCCATTACGGCCGCGGGATCGTCCAGCGGGTTGGTCTCGAGCGCCACGGGCGATTCGCGGCCGGCGGTCAGGGGCTTGAGGTACCGCAGGGCCTTGGAGAATTGCGGGAGCGATTCGGCGATCATGTGCGGCGGCCAGTCGCCTTGCCCGTGGGCGGCGCGGTGTAGACCGGGAGGTCCGCGTCGGCGGTGTCGACGAAGATCGGATCGGCGAGGTCGTCGTGGCCGATCACCACCCAGGAGCGCTGCCACGCCCCCGGCCCATCACCGTCGAGGCTCTCGCCATCGGGCGTGCGGGCGTAGCCTGACTGCGCATCGTCTAACTCGCCGGGCTCGACCAGTTTGATCGTGCGGTAACCAAGCGATAGCGAGCGGACCGGGAGGGCAGCGAGCTTCTCCGCGAGGTTCGTCATTGCCGGTCCCACAGGTGGGCACTTCCAAGCTCACGGCGTGCGCGCCGCCTCGCGCGCGTCAGCGGCGGCGCAGCGCAGGGCGGCCATCACCGATCCAACCCACCCTTCAGCGGCGTCTTGCGCGGCTTCTTCGGGGTGGCCGGGGTGGTGGGCGCGGCGCCGGTGGCGGCGGTGGTGGCGCCGTAGGCGCTTCGGATCGACAGCGACACGCGGCGGGCCTGGGGGTCGAGTTCCAGGACGCGGACCTGGACCGGTTGGCCGGGCTTCACCACGTCGGTCGTCTGGCGGACCTGCTTGTCGGACAGCTCGCTGATGTGAACCAGCCCCTCGAGCCCGGGCTCCAGCTCGACGAACGCGCCGAAGTCGACCGTGCGCGTCACCGTGCCGCCGACGATCATGTCGGTGGCGTACTTCTCCGCGGCCGTCTTCCACGGGTCGGGGCCGGCCTGCTTGAGGCTGAAGCTCATTCGGCGGGCGACCTGGTCGACGCTGAGCACGACGAGGCGGACGGTGTCGCCTTCCTTCACCACGTCGGCGGGGTGCTTGATGCGCTGCCAGGAAATTTCGCTTACCGGGAGCAGCCCTTCGACGCCTTCCTCCACCTCGATGAAGGCGCCGAAGCTCTCGACCTTGGTGACGCGGCCGGTGATCTGGGTGCCGATGCCATATTTCGTGGCCGCGTCGAGCCACGGGTCGACGCCGCGCGCCTGCTTGAGCGAGAGGCTGAGCTTTGCGGTGTCCGGGTCGATCTTGAGGATCTTGACGTCGATGGAATCGCCGACCTTGACGAACTCGCTCGCCTTGTGGCCGCGGCGGAAGGAGATCTCGCTGATGTGGAGCAGCCCGTCGACGCCGCCGAGATCGACGAACGCGCCGTAGTCCATGACGCTGCGGACGGTGCCGCGGCGGACCTGCCCCTCGGCCAGCTCGGCCATCAGCTTTTCCTTCGCCTCGGCCTTCTCGCGCTCGAGAATGTTGCGGCGGCTGAGGATCAGGTTCTTGGCGCGCGGGTCGAACTGGGTGACCTCGGCCTTGAGCTTCTGCCCGATGAAGACCGAGAGGTCCGGGTTGAAGTAAAGGTCGACCTGCCCGGCGGGCATGAAGGCGCGCATGCTCTTCACTTCCAGCTCAAGGCCGCCCTTGTTCAGGGCGGTGACCATTCCTTCGACGACCTGCCCGACCTCAAGGTTTTCCCACGAGACGTTGGCGTTGGCGGCCCCCTTGCGCTTGAGGATGAGCAGCCCCTCGCGGGCGTCGTACTTCTCGACGTCGAACTCCATCTCGTCGCCAACCTTGGGCTCGACCTCGAAGGTCTCCAGCGGCGCGATGCCCTGGCTCTTGCCGCCGAAGTCGACCATCACGTCGTCGGGCGTGACGGAGATGATCCGCCCGCGGCGCGACCCCTTCTGGCGGTTGTCGCCCGCGCCGCCGGCGGGAGCGGTCAGCGCCTGCTCCTTCTCCTTGGCGACGTAGAGGTCGTCCAGGCTCATGCCGCCCAGCGCGCTCTCCAGCTCGCGGTCGAGGGCGGAGGTGTCGGGGCGGAATCGTTCCTTGAAATCGTCAGATTGCTTGGCCATGCCGCCCGATCGTAGTGCCGCGCGGCAAGGGCGAAAAGACCGGGTGTATCTGCGATTGCGGAAACGGGCGATTGCTCGGTATCTTACCTTACACTCTGGGAGGAGAAGAAAATGATCACGTCACGTCTCGCAGCCATCGCCGCTGCCCTTGTCAGCTCTTCCGTGCTCGCATCGCCGGCGGATTTCACGTTTCGCAGCGTCGCGGACAGCACCAACGGCTACACCTTTCTGAACCATGCCGCCATCAACAACAACGGCACCGTTGTTTTCAGCGGGGGCCTGGCCGACGGCACCAGCGGGATTTACACCGGTCCCGATCCGTCAACCGATGTCTTCGCCGACAACACCGGCGACGCCGGCTTCGCCGAGATCGGCCGGCCCGTCATCAACGACGCGGGCGTGATCGTCTTCTTCGCGACCGAGCGGCAAAGCAGCCGGCAAGGCATCTTCAACGGCGGCAACCCGTTCAACGCGGTCGTCCCGCCGGGCAGCTACACCGGCGTGAAAGATCCGGTGATCAACAACGCTGGCAAGGTCGCGTTCTGGGGCGTCTACGGCGACAACGTGCAGGGCATCTTCACCGGGCCGAATCCCGCTACCGACACCGTCGCCGACACCAGCGTCTACCCGACCTTCAACGATCTCGTCGGGCCGCGCATCATGAATGACGGCACCGTCGCCTTCATCGCGAGCGGGCCGGCGCCGGACTTCACGACTGGCATCTTCACCGGCCCGGATCGCGTCGGTGACGTGATCGTCGATACCTCCGGGCTGATCGGCGGGATCAAGACCTTCGACATCAACGACAGCGGCGACATCATCGCCGCGGTGCAACTTGACGACGAGACGCCGGCGCTGCTGGTCGGCACCGATCCGGCGACCGATGCGATTTCCCTGGCGGACTTCGGCTTCGCCGGGGAGCACGTGGCGATCAACAATGCGGGCGACGTCGCGTTCGACGGAACGCTCGCGGACAATCGGCTGGGCATCTTCACCGGGCCGGATGGTGAAGCCGATCGCGTCATCGGCGCGGGTGACGCGCTGTTCGGCTCGACCCTGCGCGACCTGTTCTTCCTCCCCGATGGGTTCAACGACAAAGGTGAAGTGGCGTTCGCGTATCGTCTGAGCAACGACCGGTTCGGCATCGCCGTGGCGACGCCGCGCGACGGGACGGTCCCGCCGCCGACGCCGATCCCGCTGCCCGGCGCGATCCCGGCCACGCTCGTGTGCCTCGCGCCCTTTGCCGCCCGCTCGACCTGGAAGCGGTGGCATGCTTCAATGCGTCCATGACGCCCATGACGCCGCAAGATGCTTACGCCGCGCTGGTCGGCCAGGTCAGGGAAACGTCGCTCCTCAGCTCGGCTGCCGCGGTCCTGCATTGGGACCAGGAGATTCATCTCCCCGCCAAGGGGTACGAGCATCGCTCGAACCAGGTGTCGCTCATCGCGCGGATGGTGCACGAGCAGTTCACGTCGCCACGGACCGGCGAGCTTTTGGCGGCGGTCGAAGCCGCCCCGCCGCTGAACGAGGACGCGGCCGTCAACGTGCGCGAGCTTCGCCGCGGCTACGACCGCGCCACCAAGATCCCGCCCGCGCTGGTCGAGGAGATGAGCAAGACCGCCGTCCTGGCGCACCAGGCGTGGGTCGACGCGCGGAAGAAGTCGGACTACGCCCTCTTCAAGCCCTGGCTGGCCAGGACGCTGGAGCTGAAGCGGCAGGAGGCGGCGTGCATCAGCACCAGCAAGCCGGCGTACGACGTGCTGCTGGACGAGTACGAGCCGGACGAGACGACCGAAAACCTGCGCCGCGTGTTCGAATCGCTGCGCGGGCCGCTGGTGGAGCTGGTGGGAGCGATCGCGGCGTCGCCGAAGAAGGCGCCGGTCGAGATCCTGGAGAAGCGCTACCCCGGCCCGGCGCAGGAGGCGCTGGCGCGCGAGGCGGCGAAGGCGATCGGCTTCGACTTCGAGGCCGGGCGGCTGGACCTCAGCGTCCACCCGTTCTGCACCGACCTGGGCCCGGACGACATCCGCATCACCACGCGCTACGACGAGGCCTACTTCGGCGACACGTTCTTCGGCGTGCTGCACGAGGCCGGCCACGCCCTGTACGAGCAGGGCCTGCCCGCCGAGCACTGGGGGGCGCCGCTCGGGCAGGCGATCTCACTGGGGATCCACGAGTCGCAGTCGCGCATGTGGGAGAACCTCGTCGGCCGCAGCCGATCGTTCTGGGAGCACTTCTTCCCCAAGGCGCAGGAGACGTTCCCGCAGCAGCTTCGCGACGTCACGCTGGAGCGGTGGCACTTCGCGGTGAACGATGTCCGCCCCAGCTTCATCCGCACGGAGTCCGACGAGGCCACGTACAACCTGCACGTCCTGCTCCGCTTCGAGATGGAACAGGCGATGCTGAGCGGCGACGTCGCCGGCGACGACGTGCCGGCGGCGTGGAACGAGAAGATGACGAAATACCTCGGCATCACGCCGCCCGACGACGCCCGGGGATGCTTGCAGGACACGCACTGGGGCGGCGGGGCGATCGGGTACTTCCCCACGTACACGCTGGGCAACCTCTACGCCGCGCAGTTCTTCGAGCAGGCGCGCAATGACGCCGGCGACCTGGACGCGCAGTTCGCCCGCGGCGAGTTCGCGCCGCTGCTCGGCTGGCTGCGCGACAAGATCCACCGCCACGGCAAGCGATACCCGGCCAGGGCGCTGGTGAAGCGCGTGACCGGCCGGGAACTGTCGGCCGAGCCGCTGCTGGCACATTTGCGGAAGAACGCGGCGGAGCTGTACGGGGTTTAAAGCTGCGACCCGCGGGTGCTGGCGACCCCGCGCGGAGCGGCGAGAGGTTTCGCCGCGAGCGTCCTCCGGTCTTGTGCGAATGGCGTCGATCATCAGCATCGCCCGACCTACGCGTCGCCAGCGCGGACCGCAGGTGGTGACACCGGCAATGCCATCGTGGCGCGGGCGGCCTCGCCCGTGTCTTTGCCGCGGCCAGCGACTCTTTCGTCCCAGCCCACGGACGACCGCGGCTTGGCCAGTTCCAGCGCTGTCGTCTAGGACCGGGGCCCCCAATCTGTGCGACGCTCACCATGAGCCGCTGGCGGCGGCGGATGTGCGTGGGTACACGCACCACGGGCGAGGCCGCCCGTGCCACGTCGGCGGCGCGTGCCGCGTGGGCGCCGCTCCCGCGCTCTTTGCCCATCAACCCGTTCTCGCCGATCATCCCCCGTCATGCGTCGCCCGCCGCCGTTTAGCCGTGCGATCGATTACCCCGCGACGGCGGGCACGTGGCTGCTGGCGCTGGGGGTGACGATCGCGTTCTGGGCCAAGGCAGACCTCTCGCCGCTGCTGCCGGACGCGCGGCTGGCGCACGGGCAGCTCTGGCGGCTGCTCACCAGCGCGCTGCCGCACCGCGAGCCGTTCCACCTGGCGTTCAACCTCTACTGGCTCTGGATCCTGGGAACGGTGGTGGAAGACCGCCTGGGGGCGGCGCGGACGTTCGCGCTCTTCGCGTTCCTGGCCGCCGGGGCGCAGGCGGCGGAGTACGCGCTGCTCGACGGCGGCGTCGGCCTCTCCGGCGTCGGGTACGGGCTGTTCGGCATGCTGTGGGTCGTCGGCCGGCGCGACCCCGAGCGCCTCGGCGAGGCCGTCGATCGCACCACCGCCACTCTGTTCCTCGCCTGGTTCTTCCTCTGCGTCGTGGCCACGGTGACCGGCGCGTGGGAAGTGGCCAACATCGCCCACGCCGCGGGCGCGCTGCTCGGGGCGCTGGTGGGATGGGTGATGACGGTGCCGTGGCAAGCGGCGCGGGCGCTGCCGGCGCTGGCGCTGGGCCTGCTAATCGCCGCGGCGACGGTGGGTCGGCCGCACCTGAACCGGTCGTCTCGGCGGGGGGAGGAGCAGTCGGCGCTGGGGTACGCCGCCCTGCGCGAGGCGCGCGACGCCGACGCCGTCTGGTGGCTGCGCGACGCGACGACCATGAACCCGCGCGACGCCTCGGCGTGGTTCAACCTGGCCGTGTCGTGCGCTCGCACGAAGGATTTCGTCGTCGCCGCCGCCGCCTACACGCGGGCCGCCGAGCTTCAGCCGGACAATGGGAAGTACCGCGCGGCGCGGGACGAGATGCGGGCATACCTGGAAGCGCTGCGGCAATCGGCCCCGGCCGGCGAGGGCGGGTGAGCGGGATCGGGCGCGGCGCGGACGCCGGCGGTAGGGGCGAGGCTTGCCTCGCCCGCGCGTCTCTGTGCCCCGTTCGCCCTCGTCGCTCGCCCTTCACCGCGCGTTGACGTACTCAATCTGGGCGACCTCCGGGACCAGGCCCGCGCCCGCACCTTCCTGGAGCAGCCGCGTGATCGCCTCGCGCCCGCGGGGGCCGTAGTCGAGGGTCCAGTCGTTGACGTACATGCCGACGAAGCGATCGGCCAAGTTGTGGTCGAGGTCGCGGCCGAAGCGCAGGGCGTATTCCACCGCCGGCGCGCGGTGGGTCAGGCTGTACTGGATCGAACGCTTGAGGACGTTGGTCACCTCCTGCATGGCGGCGGGGCCGAGGTCCTTGCGGATGCAGTTGCCGCCGAGGGGCAGGGGCAGGCCGGTGCGCTCGAACCACCAGACGCCGAGGTCGACGACGAGGCTCAGGCCCAGCGTCTGATACGTGAGCTGCCCCTCGTGGATGATCAGCCCCGCGTCCGCCCGCCCGTCCGCCACGAATTTAAGGATCTGGTCGAACGGCACCACGACGTAGCGGAACGCCGCACCCGAACCCTCTGATCCTTCGTTCTTCCGCCCTCCGCCTTCCTCCTTCTCCTCCACCCCCTTGCCGAGGCAGAGCTGGAGCGCGAGGAACGCGGTGGTGAGCTTTCCGGGGATGGCGATGCGCTTGCCGCGCAGGCGGTCGAGCTGCACGTAGCCGTGCGCGTCCTCCATCGGCTGGCGCGAGACGACCATCGGGCCGTACTTGTCGCCCATGCTGCTGCCGCAACTGGTCAGGGCGTACTTGTCGGCGACGTAGGGGTAGGCGTGGATGGAGATGGCGGTGATCTCCAGCTCCCCATTGCGGGCGCGCTGGTTGAGGGTCTGGATGTCCTGAAGGACGTGTTCGAAGCGCCATCCGCCGGTCTCGATCAGCGGCGGGTCCTGGGCCAGGGCGTAGAACATGAAGGCGTCGTCGGGGTCGGGCGAGTGGCCGAGGCGCAGCGGGATTTCCTTCGTTTCCTTCATTAACGGGTGCTCCTGACGTACGATGAGCGCGGAGTATAGGAGCGGGGCTCCGGGCGCGGAAGCTTTCGGAACTTTC
>DASQDR010000250.1:0-2636 GCA_035634055.1 Tepidisphaeraceae bacterium
GGCGGCGGCGAGCGCGGTCGCCTGGTCATCCTCCGGTTGCGCATCACGCGCCGGTGCTTCGGCCGGGGTGACCGAGAGCAGCCCAAGGGTCAGCACCAGCGCCGTCGCCAGCCCGATCCCGCCCCACGCGCGGCCGCCGAAGCGGTGCAGCACGACGGCGTTTGGCTTTAGGGTGGCGCAGCGCGCGTCTGCCATGGCGACGACCGCGCGCTGCCACGGGTCGACGGACGCCCGCGCCGCCAGCGCGGTCGCCAGCAGGTCGGAGAGCTCGAGTTGCCGGTCCGCCTCCGCCGCCGCGTCGTACAGCGTCGGGCGGCGCAGCAGGAGCGCCGCGAGCAGCCCCGCGGCCGCGCCCAGAGACAGGGTGACGACGGCCGCGGCGAGCGCGGGGCGGTCTTGCCACAGCAGCGCGACCGTCAACGGAAGCGCGAACGCGGCGCTGACGAGCAGCGCGAGCCCGGCACCTTCGATCGCGCGCACCAGCAGGAGGCGCCGGTGAACGGCGCGGGTGAAGCGGTCGAGCTGGGATCGTTCCTCGTTCATCGCGGCATCACCGGCGACGCGGGGCGTCGCGGCTCACGGGACGCGTCACAGCGCGTGCTGCTTCAGGTGCGAGATCGTCTGGCGGATGCAGTCGAGGTGAGGGTTGGCTTCCAGGGCGCGCTCGTAGCAGGCGATCGCCTCGCGCGGCTTGCCGAGGTGGGCGTAGCAGTGGCCCATGCCGGCGAGGGCGCCGAAGTGGCACGGCATCAGCTCGACGGCCTTCTGACATTCCGGGATCGACTGCTCGTAGCGCTCGGCCAGGTAGTGCGCCAGCCCGCGCTGGTTGTACGCCTCGGCGAACGCCGGCGAGAGCGCGACCGCGCGGTCGAAGTGCTCGATGGCGTGGTCAAAGTCGCGCCGCTCCAGGGCCTGCGCCCCTCGCGCCAACTCGTGGTTCGCCTGCTCGCTGCCGCAGCGGAACCAGACCGACCAGATCGCGTGCTCCGCCATCTCGTTGACCACCGGGTCCGGGTCCTTCAGGTGATGAGCCAATTCGTCGATGGCACAGGCGGGCGCGACCAACCCAAGCGCGAGCAGCGCGACCTTCTTAGCGTCGGTATGGCCGGAGCGGAGCAGGCCGCAGATCTGGTCGTACGACCAGCGGGTCTTGAGCAGTGCCAGCAATCCCCCCAGGTCCCGCCGCTCCAGCAGCGGCTGGACCAGCCTCATAAAGGTGGCGGGATCAATGGCGGACGGTTGCGTCACTCCCCAGAGCGTAGGACGGGTGAGGCCGGCCGGGCAAGGGTTGCCGGCGGAAGGTGAGGGGGTGGATCGGTGACAAGACGAAGAGCGAGGCCTTTGTCTTCTCACCCAATCGCCCACTCACGCTCAATCCGGTCTCGGACGCCGGACCGCGCCGGCGGAGGGGTCGCCGAAGTCCTGCTCGTACTGCTTGGCGGCGCGGGCCTCAGGGGTGAAGGGCTGGGCGTAGAAGCCGCGGCGGACGTCGTCGCTGGCGCCCAGGCGGCGCGGCTCGTAACCAGTCTCGAGCTTCGACGCGCACCCCCCGCCCGCCCCGGCGACCATGAGCGGCCCCGCCAGCGCCAGCGCCGCCACGATGGCTCTCGGGGCGGCGCGGCGGCATCGATGGTTGATTGGCGTGGTCATCGCGGGCGGATCATACCCGCCGCGGCGGCGGACGGCGATGCTCCGGGCAACCCTCCCGGTACGCCGGGAGAGGGACAGGTGCGGGTGAGGGCCGGGCTGCAAAGGGCTGGCGATTGCGGATTGACGGTTGGAACTTGAACGGCGCGCGCGGGGTCACGGGCCCTTCAAGTTCCAATCATCAATCTTCAAGCCTCCCACCCACCCCCGCCCTCTCCCGGCATGCGGGGAGAGCCAGCAACGGCTCGTGGCTACTTGAAGCGGATCGCCTTGTACGCCTCGCGGGCGCTGACGGTGGCGGCGTGGCCGTCGCAGAAGAGCATGTTCAGCGACGGGTCGCTGTTGCGCACCTTGCCCGGCTTGGGCTTGGCGTGGCGGTTCCAGTCGATGCCGAACTCGTAATGAGTGAACGGCGGGAGCAGCGCGCCGGCATCGGTGGGGACGAAGGTGACGCCCTGCTCGGTGGTCGACGACCCCTCGTTCCAGCTCTTGCGCGAGAAGTACCCGCCGTTGTGGACCCCGTCGAACAGCAGCGCGCGGTCGCCGGGGGCGCGCCAGGCGGTCATCTTGAAGTAGCTGCCCTTCCACTCGCTGCCGGCGCTGCTGCCCGGGCCGATGATGCGCGCGGTCTTGGTCGGGTCGATGCCGGAGGCGTTGGTGCCGACGTCGTTGGGGGCGACCGGGAAGATGTTCATCGTGTAGCCGTTGTTCGACGCGTAGTCGAACTGCGTGCCCGCGTGCCCGACGCGGTTCCACGTCGGGCAGCCCCACAGGATGCTGTTGCGCTCGCGCAGCGTGCCGATCCAGATCTGATCGGTGTCGGTGCCGAACTCCCCGTGCGTGGCGTAGGTGCTGCCGCCGCTGTTCAGCGTCGAGTTGCTGCACGTGCCGTTGGTGTTCATCTCGTTGCTGGTGATCTTCTGCCCGCCCGGCTTGGTCACCGTCTGGTTGCCCATGATGTACTTGGCGATGAAGTCGTGGTAGCGCTT
>DASQDR010000251.1:0-7929 GCA_035634055.1 Tepidisphaeraceae bacterium
GGATTCGTGAGAGTCGCCGGCACCGCCTCGGACGACGGCGCGGCCGGCGGGACGTACCCGACGATCGCGATCTTATACCGGTCTGCCAGCTCCAGGACCTTCTGCTTTTCCAGCAGCACCGTCTTACCCGGATCGAGCACCACGCACCCCGCACGTGCGGCGTGGAGTTTTTCCAGCGTGGTCACGCCGATCGTCGGCACGTCCATCCGCATGTCCTGGTGCTTGTTGGCGACCTTGATCAACGTCCACCCGCCGACGCGGCAGAGCTGACCGGCGCGCTCGATCATCGCGTTGGTCCCCTCCAGCGCCTCGACGGCGATCACGTCGCGGTTGAGCAGCGCGATCGACTGCCCGATGTCCATGCGGCTTATCTGCTGGCAGAGGTCCCAGCCGGCGCGGAGGTCGGTCCACTGCGCGTCGGTCGGCTGCCGGCGGGTCATGACGCCGGCGCTCGCAAGCTGGTCAAGCGTGTAGGCGGTGGAGTCCATCAACGTGATGCCATGATCCGCCAGCGTGTCGGCGATCGCGCCCAGCATCGCGTGCGGGCTGCGATCGTGCCGCAGGCGCGTGAGCCAGACGCGCGCCGTCAGCAGGTCGGGAATATATCGGAAGTACCGCCAGCGGCCGTACATCTTGGTCTTGGTGACGCGGCCGACCATGATCGCCTGCTCGCACCCGGCGGACCGCAAGACCCTGATCCAGCGCCCGAGCCGCGTGACGCCGACCCACGCGAAGTGATCGCACTCGTCGCGCAGTTGCGGCCAGGCGCTGCCGGCCAGAGCCGCGCAGACCACCGTGCGCCCCGCCGCCCGCGCGCCGCGCGCGACCAGCAGCGGGAAGATTCCTTCGCCGGCGATGAGTCCGAGCGGGCGTGACATCTTCAACAACCGAGTATCCGCCGCGCCTCCGCTCACGCAAGCACCGCGGCCCGCGCATCGGCAGCGCGGCTCACGCCCGCTCAAGGCAGCGTTGCCAACGCAACGGAAAAAATTTTGATTTTCACCGGATTTTCTTTTGCGAGCCGACGTACGAAAAAGGTAAGAACCGGCCTGCACCGCCAAGGCCGAAGGGCAGGAGGCTGATTTCGGGTCGCGGCGGTGCGACCAGGGCAATCGGGGTTTCGAGGTGGACGGCCGTAGCGCGTCCGCCGCGACCCGAGAATTTTCCGCGCTGTTGTAACCTTTGGCTGCCGGCGCGGCAGCACACTCTCGGCCTCGCAAGGGCTTCTGAAGCGACCGAACATCGGTTCACCCGAGCGCCACACGACCGCGTGCGCGGGCACGCTCGGGCTCCACTGCCTGCTTCGGCACCCCCAGGCGCCGCTGCCGCCGCCGCCGCGCGGCGCCGAGCGCGCAACCACTGACCTTGCTCCGCTGACTCGCTCCACTGATTTCGCACCAGGATTCGCACCCGGAGGTTTGCCGTGCCTGTTCCCCAGACCCGCCGCGCCCGTTCCCTTCCCGCAGAAAACTTCGCTACGCCCCACGGGAGGCGCGCGGTCAGGCAGGCGGTCGAGCAGATGGAATCGCGCACGCTGATGGCCGTGTCGCTCGATTCCGCCGGCTGGACCAAGATCACCCCCAGCAGCGACACCCGCACGATCCACGTCAGCAGTTCCGAGGGCAGCGACCAGAATAACGGCCTCTCCGCCGACGCGCCGGTCAAGAGCATCGCCAAGGGCGTCTCGCTGCTTCGCAACGGGTCGCCGGACTGGCTGGTGCTCAAGCGCGGCGACACGTTCAACGACGCCTTCCCGACGTGGGTCCGCTCCGGCCGAAACGCGCAGGAGCCGATCGTCATCACCAGCTACGGCAGCGACACCGAGCGCCCGCTGATCCGCACCGGCGCCAAGGGCGGGTTCTTCAGCAACCAAGCGGTGCGCGATGTGGCGATGGTCGGGCTGGAGTTCACCGCCAGCAGCCGCGACCCCGACAGCCCCAGCTTCAGCGGCACGGCCGGCAATTACGGCTTCCAGCTCGTCGGGCCGTCGCAGAACGTGCTGGTGGAAGATTGCTCCTTCGATCACTACGTCTACAACGTGAGCATCCAGGGGTTCAACGGCGACGCGAAGAACATCAAGGTCCGCCGCTCGCAGATCACCGACAGCTACGACGTGGGCATCAAGTCCTCCGGCCTGTACGCCAGCCAGGTGGATGGGCTGCTGCTGGAAGGGAACCTGTTCGACCACAACGGGTGGGAGGAGAAGGTCACCGGCTCGGTCCCCAACGTCTTCTCGCACAACATCTACCTCTGGGCCTCGACCAAGAACGCGGTGATCCGCGACAACATCATCTCCAACGCCTCGTCCCACGGCATCCAGGCGCGCGGCGGCGGGACGATCGAGAACAACCTGTTCGTCGGCAACCCGGTCGCCGCCCTGATCGGCAACGGCTCGACCGTCACGCCCGGCGGCGTCAGCGGCAAGATCAGCGGCAACGTCTTCCTCGAGGCGCGCGACATCAACGGCGGCGCCCGCGGGTGGGCCATCGAGGCGGGCAACCTGAAGAACGGCGGCAACTCCGTCATCAGCGACAACATCATCGCCCACGACACCCAGAACCGTAACGCCGCCATCAAGCTCGAGACCGCCGGCGGCGCGATCAACGCCTCGCAGGGGGTCGGCATCAACGACCTGACCATCGAGCGCAACATCATCTACAAGTGGTACCAGGGGCTGAGCATCGCCTCGGCGTACGACTTCGGCGGCAGCGGCAGCGCCGGTATCAACGACCTGGTCGTGCGCGACAACGAGTTCCAGCGCACCAGCTCGCAGAAGATCGTCAACCAGCCGCAAGCCTTCGACGCGTCTGAAGAGACCTTCAACGACAACCTCTACTACAACACTTCCGCCAGCTCCGGGTGGTTCAGCGTCGGGCAGAAAGTGACCTCGTTCGACACGTGGAAGAACACGATCGAGCCGACGGCGCAGAACCAGCAGGCGCAGTACCCCGATCCCGACCGCACCATGGCGACGTACAACGCGTCGCTCGGCGGCGCCAACAGCAGGGCGGCGTTCAACGCCGCCGTGCGATTGCAGCACAAGGCGGACTGGGACGGGCGGTTCACGGCCCGGTCGGTGATCGCCTACGTCCGCGCGGGCTTCACCGGCGCGACGCCGGGCGAGAAGCCGACGCCCGCGCCCGCGCCCGCCCCGGCGCCGACCACGCCGCCGTCACCCACGACTCCGACCGTTCCGACGACGCCGACCACCCCCGCCAACAACGCCGCCCCCACCGCCACGCTCGTCTCCGCGGCCGATCGCACGTCGGCCGGCACGTCGCAGCACACGATCAAGGTCACGTACCTCGACGACAAGGCGGTGCAGACCAACAGCATCGGCAACGCCGACATCACCGTCACGGGCCCGAACAGCTACAAGGCGGCGGCGACGCTGGTCTCCACGGATGCGACGACCAACGGCACGCCGCGCACCGCGACGTACGTCGTGGCCGCGCCGGGCGGGGCATGGGACGCATCGGACAACGGCACGTACACGATCTCGCTGAACGTCAACGGGGTCCGCGACACTGACGGCGTCTACGCCGCCGCCAGGACGCTCGGCACGTTCAAGGCCAGCGTCGGCGACGCCGCCAGCAGCATCGCCGTCGCCTCGGTCGCCGCCGCCGACGCCCCCGCGCCGGCCGCGGCTGTCGCGCCCGAACCGGCGCCCGACCGCAGCAGCGGCTACGACGAGGCCCCGCCGGTCGTCCTTTGGTCGAACTTCGACCCGACCACGCAGGCGCTCACGATGAAGTTCAGCAAGGACGTGTCCGCGGGCCTGAACGCCAGCGACCTTCGGCTCAAGAACGAGCAGACGATGCAACTGGTGACCAACGACCAGTTGAAGCTGAGCTACGACAAGGCCACCAACACCGCCACCTGGACCTTCGCCTCCCCGATCGAGGCAGCCGACTACAAGGTGATGCTGAGCGGGCCGGTGGTGTACGACGCCGAGGGCCAGAAGCTTGACGGCAATGCCGATGGCGACGCCGGCGACGACTACGTCGTGCGCATCACCGCCGCGGAAATGACCGCCGCGGCGACGCTGGTGACGATGGACGCAGTCGCGTAGAGGGCGTTCCGAAGCGGGCGGTGCCGCGCCAAGCACGCGGCGCAGCTCCGCGGCCGGCACCGCACGCAGCATCGGTCAGCCGGTGTCATCCCGAAGCGTACCCGCCAGGGTTCTCGCGCGCGCGTGAGCCGTTCCCCATCCCCAGGTTCTTCGCGGGCACGCTCGGGATGACAACGCGCGCCGTTCAAAGAGCTATCAGCCGTCCCCCCTGCTCCGCATCAAATCTCGTAATCCGGCGCCACAGGGCGATCCAGCCGCGCGAGGAACGTCTCGCGCAGCGAGTAGGTCCGCTCCAACCGCTTGCCCACCAACCGCAGCAGCGCGTACCCCGCCGCCGCGACGGCCACGGCGAGCAGGCTGGTCGCCAGCGCCCACGTCCGCCGCTCGATGCGCAGGATCGTGTTGGCGGCGACGTAGATGAGAAACAGCCCGAAGAACAGGCGGAGTGCCTTCTGCGACACGACGCCGGTCGTCACCAGCTTGGCCCCGACGAGCGCTCCAACGGCAAACCCCAGCGCCAGCAGCAACGCCGCCGGCAGGTTCACGTTCCCCGCTCGGTAGTAGGTGACGAAGGCGAAGATCCCGATCGGCGGGAGCAGCATTCCCAGGCTGGTGCCCACCGCCTGCTCGTGGCGGAAGTGGAACAGGAAGACCAGCGCGGGAATGACGAGGATCCCCCCGCCGATGCCGAGCATCCCACCGATCACCCCGATGAGGGCGCCCGTCAGGATCAGCAAGGTGAAGGTCAGTGCGGTCATGGCGGTGGTGCTCCCAGGGTCGCCCCCCAAGATCATATTTTCGGCGCGGCGCGCGGATGATAGTGGAAGCGGGTGGCCCGACCTATCTGCGGCGCCACGGCCGCGCGGGCACCGTCGCGAGCCGCGCGCGGTGCCTGAATGTTGCGAACCTTTTTCCCGCGGCTTCCGCGGGTGCGATTCGTTGGCTACAACGCCGACGTTACACCTACCTCTCGGCACATCGGCATCGGTCGGACAACCAGGGCATCGGGAAGGAACGGGCGGGCTCGGGGCTTGCCGTTTCGGAGGATCATTGCAGGGGTCGAACTTCGCCACCCGCGGCGTCAACGGACGCGCCGCGCGGCCGGCGCCCGCCGCCGCCGCGGCCGCGGCTACCGTGGAATTCCAGTCGCTCGAGGCGCGCACGCTGCTCTCGGTCAGCCAGGACGAGCAGGGCTGGACCAACTTCACCCGCGCCGCTGACGCGCGCACGATCTACGTCAGCAGCTCCGCGGGCAATGACCGCAACGGCGGGCTCACTTCAGCCAGGCCGGTGCAGTCGCTTGCCAAGGCGCGCTCGCTGTTGCGCAGCGGTCGCGGCGACTGGCTGCTGCTCCGCGCCGGCGACGTCTGGTACGAATCCTTCCGCGACTGGAAGATCTCCGGCAAGAGCGCCGGCGAGCCGCTGCTGATCAGCAGCTACGGCAAGGGCGAGCGCCCCGTGCTGGAGACCGGCCATCACGACGGCTTCTCCAGCAACGGGGTCCCGCTGAAGCACGTCGCCCTCGTCGGGCTGCTCTTCCACGCCCACACGCGCGACCCCGACTCCCCAAGCTTTGTCTCCAGCACCGGCGGCGGGTACGGGCTGCGCACGCAGGCAAGCGTGGACGACCTGCTGGTCGAGAACTGCGTGTTCGATTCCTATCTCTACGGGATCAGCATCACCGGCACGCGCGGCCAGACCCGCCACGTCGGCGTGCGCCGGAACCTTGTCGTCGACAGCTACGGCATCAACGGCGCCAAGTCGATCGGCCTGTACCTCGCCAAGACCAGCAGCGTTCTCATTGAGGGAAACGTCTTCGACCACAACGGCTGGAACGATCGGCTGCCCGAGGCGTGGGCCAACGTGCAGAGCCACAACCTCTACCTGTCGGAGAACAACGACGACGTCTACGTCCGCGGCAACATCATCGCCAACGCCTCGTCGCACGGGCTCCAGGCGCGCGGCGGCGGGACGATCCAGGGAAACTTGTTCGTCAACAATCCGATCGGCCTGCTGTTCGGCAACGGCCGCGACGCGCGGCCCGGCGGCGTGAGCGGCGACGTCAGCGGAAACGTCTTCCTCGGCACCGCCACCATCAACGGCGCCAAGCGCGGCTGGGCACTGGAGGTCGGCAACATCAAGCCCGGCGGCGCGACGCACGTCGCCAACAACCTCTTCGCCCACGACCAGATCGCCACCGCCAGCGCCGCCATCGTGCTGTCGACCGGCGACGGCGCGAAGGACAACGCCGCCCAGACGGTCGGCATCAACGACCTGACGCTGGAGGGGAACGTCGTCTACCGCTGGAACGCCGGCCTGCAGATCAACAACGACCTCGTCCCCGGCGCCGCCGCCAGCCCTCGCGCGCTCAACGGGCTGCTCGTGCGCAACAACGACTTCCAGCGGCTCTACGCCAACCGCATCATCTCGCAGGGCCAGGAGTACGACGCCGCCGCCGAGCGCTTCCAGGGCAACCGCTACTACAACCCCGGCGACTCGCGGCAGTGGTTCAAGAAGGGTGGAGCGACCACCAGTTGGGACCAGTGGTACGCCAAGGTCGACAAGTCCAGCGCCCGCGTGAAGGTGAAGTACAACGACCCGGAGCGGAAGATCGAGACCTACAACGCGATGCTCGGCGGCAAGCCGTCGGTCGGCGCGTTCCTGACGCAGGCCCGGCTGATGGCGCGGCGCATCTGGGACCCGCGCTACGCCGCCACCGCGATGGTGGAGTACATGCGCGCCGGCTTCAAGGTGAAGAAGATCCCGCCGACCGTCACGGCGACGAATTTGAGCAGCAAGAACCAGCAGCCGACGCGCTCGGCCGTCTTCTTCATCTTCGATAAGGACGTCTCCGCCACCCTGGGCGTCGGCGACCTGACCATCACCGATCGCAAGACCAGGAGGAAGGTCGGGACGTCGGCGATGAACCTGACCTACGACGCCGCCACCAACACCGCTACGTGGACGTTCCCCAAGCTCGACGGGCAGGCGCTCAAGGCGGGCGAGTACGACGTGGAGCTGAGCGGCGGCGGCGGCGTGCGCGACGTGAAGGGCACGCCGCTGGACGGCAACGCCGACGGCGTCGGCGGGGACGGGTTCGCCAAGCGGATAAAGATCAAACCCGACGCATGACCCCTCCCCGGCAAATTCGTCGCGCGGGCTTTACGACCGATAACGCGGCGCGAAAGCGGCAGCGCGCGGCCGGTCCGATAATAGCGGCCGGACCGTCGCTAAACGGCGGCCGGCACACGAGTTCGCGCCTCGGCGGGCGCTTGGCGAGAGCTTGAATT
Organism: Tepidisphaeraceae bacterium; assembly: GCA_035634055.1. Classification (GTDB taxonomy): domain Bacteria; phylum Planctomycetota; class Phycisphaerae; order Tepidisphaerales; family Tepidisphaeraceae; genus JAICTV01. The sequence continues at coordinate 7,363 of DASQDR010000251.1, forward strand.
TTCTTTGACGCTCCGGGCAAGCCGTGTCAAGATAAGCACCACGACAGCCACGCGTGATCGGCTGTAGGTTGTGCTCCTAACCCCGGGAGGACCGGGTACTGGGACGACCTGTTGTCCTCGCACGGGCCGGTGCTTTGCACTGCCCGTACCACTCGGTTCTTCAGCAAGGAGTCTGCAATGCAAGGTGATCCCAATGTCCGCGAAGGCAACTCGCCCGCGGTCGGCCTGTTCCAGAAGGCGCACGGCAAGATGGTCATGCTCCAGCGCCTCGACGCGCAGCTCGCCAGCCTGCTCGAGCAGCGCCGCAAGATCCAGGACGAGCTCAGCTCGGTCCAGTCGCAGATCAACGATGAGTTCGACCGCGTGATGCGCCAGGCGGAAGAGACGCCGGCGCGCATCCTGACCGAGATCGCCGACACCGCCCGCAACGGCGGCGGCGTCCGCCCGGTCGCCGGCCGCCTGGCCGAGCCGGAAACCGCCAACGCCTAACCCAGGCGCTTGGCCGCTCGACCGCCCCGCCGCCCTGGGCGCGCGTCCGGTGGATTGAGCTGCGATCGGGACCCGAGT
>DASQDR010000252.1:0-5531 GCA_035634055.1 Tepidisphaeraceae bacterium
GCGCGGTTGTCATGCTTGCCGGCGCACCGGCCGCTTGGGGCGACGCCGGCGCGGCGGGCGGCGGCGGGCTCGACGCGCCGCCGGTCGGCGGCGCCACCGGAACCTCCGCGTGCGCGCACCCCGCGGCGATCGACCCCAGCAGCGCCCACGCCCGGATCACGTTCGCTCGCATCATCGTCCACTCCTGTCAGCCGATCAGACACCCGGCCCGGCCGCGGGTGAGTCGGCGTCGCACTGGCGGAGCAGCGCCAGCAGCCCGGGCAGGTCGCGCACCGTCCGCCACGGCTCGGCCTGGAACGGGCGGTCGGTCCCGTGGCTGACCCAGACGGTGCGAACGCCCGCGGCGAGGCCCGCCTCGACATCGTAGCGGCCGTCGCCGACCATCCAAGCCTCCGCCGGCGCGACGCCGAGCCGCTCGCACGCGACGAGCAGCGGCTGCGGGTCCGGCTTGAACCTCGCGTCCTCGCGCGCGATCAGCACGTTCAGCGCCAGCCCGTGCCGCTCGAGCACGCGCCGCACGCTGAGCCGGCTGTTGCGCGTGATCAGGGCGGTCCGAAGGCCGCGCGCGCGGACCCAGCCCAGAAGCTCGTCGCAGCCCTGGTTCAAGGTCGATTCCAGCGCCGCCTGCTCCTCGTGGCGGAGCAGCACCGCCTCGGCCGCGGCGCGCTGCTCGGCGCCGAGCGTGGCGAGCGTCTCGAGGATCGGGCGGCCCGGCATACCCATCTCGCGCTTGATGCGCTCGAAGTCCAGCATCGGTCGCGTGAGCGTGCCGTCCATGTCCAGCAGCAGCGCGCGCGGCACCGGCGGCAGCGGGGGCGGCGACGACGACGACGACGACGACGACGACGGCAGCGGCGGCGAAGACCGGGCGGAACGATTGGCGTTGCTCTCGCGCATCTGCGGCCAAACCCTTAACTTGACGAACGCGTTTGAGCCCCCGGATAATCCGCCATGGCCACGATGAGCGTCCCGATCGTCCCGATCTTCGAAACCGGCGACTACGAGCAGCAGGTCGCCCGCGCGGTCGCGCTGTTGCGCGACGGCGGCGTGGTCGTGCTGCCGACCGAAACCGTCTACGGCGCCGCGGGCGTGCTGGGGAATGATAAGGCGATGGACCGCCTGCGGGCCATCCGCGGGCAGAGCGACTCCAAGCCCTTCACCATCCACCTGGCGCGCGCCGAGCAGGCGGCGCGGCTGATCGGCGAGGTGGGCGAGACGGCCGAGCGGCTGATGAAGAAGCTCTGGCCCGGGCCGGTCGCGCTGGTGTTCGACGTCCCCGCCGACCGCCGCGCGCAGGTGAGCCGCGAGCTGGGCGTGGCCGAATCCGACATTTACGCAAACGGCACGATCACCCTCCGCTGCCCCGACCACATCGTCGCCACCGACGTGATCGGCCGCGCTGATGTGCCGATCGTGCTGACCGTCGCCGGCGGCTCCCCGCAGGGCCCGGCCGACGCGATCGCGGCTGAACTGGAAGGCCGCGCCGATCTCATCTTCGACGCCGGCCCGACGCGCTTCAGCAAGCCCTCGACCATCCTGCACGTGAAGCCCGAAGGTCAGGGCTACGACATCCTGCGCGCGGGCGTGTACGACGAGCGGATCATCGAGCGGCTGCTGCGCACGACGATCCTGTTCATCTGCTCGGGCAACACCTGCCGCAGCCCGATGGCCGAGGCGCTGGCGCGCGCCACGCTGGCGAAGCGGCTGAACGTGACGCCCGACGAGCTGGAGAAGAAGGGGATCACGGTGGTCTCCGCCGGCGCGTTCGCCATGCCCGGCTCGCGCGCCACGCCGCAGGCGGTGGAGGCGGTCAAGCCGATGGGCGGGGACCTCACGCGGCACCGCTCGCGCCCGCTCACGGTGGAGCTGATCCACCAGGCGGACGTGATCTTCACCATGGGCCGCAGCCACGCCGCCGCCGTCACCGCGCTGGTGCCTTCGGCGGCGGAGAAGACCATGACCCTCGACCCCGGCGGCGACATCGACGACCCGATCGGCGGCGACCTCACGCTCTACCAGTCGCTCGCCGGCACCATGCAGCAACTGCTGGAAAAGCGGCTGGCAGAAAAGGTCATCTCCTGATGAAGATCGCCATCGCCTGCGACCATCGCGGCTACGAGGCCAAGCGCCGCCTGCTGCCGGTGCTGCGGCAGAAGGGGCACGAGGTCGAGGACTTCGGCTGCGATTCCCCCGCCGGCTGCGACTACCCCGATCTCGCCATCCCCGCCGCCGGGTCGGTCGCCCAGGGCCGCAACGAGATCGGCATCCTGATGGACGGCACCGGCATCGGCATGTCGGTCGCCGCCAACAAGGTCCGCGGCATCCGCGCGGGGCTGGTCCACGACGAGGTGACGGCGCGCACCTCGCGCGAGAAGAACCACTGCAACGTCCTGTGCCTGGGGACCGACCTGCTCAGCGAGGACCAGGTCCGCAACATCGTCGAGATCTTCCTCAACACCCCCTGGACCGACGGCCGGCACACGCAGCGCGTGCAGAAGGTCATGGACATCGAAGCGCAGGGCGGGAGCTAGCCGCGCCGGCTAGCGGCGCTGCAGCTCGTGACCGGTTCTGCGCGCGAAGAGCGTGAGGTCCACGAATCTCATTAATCTCTTCGAATGAACTGCGCCCGACGCGCGCCGCTCGATCTTCTTCATTCGTGAAGATTCGTGCAGATTCGTGGACCTTACTCCGCTCTTCCGGGGCGCCGGCGCTACCGCTCCATTTCGCGCCCGATCTCCTTGACCTCGTCAGCGCTGACGATCCCCTTGCGGACCAGGAGGGCCGCCAGCGCGGTGAACGCCAGCTTCAGGTCCTGGTTCTCGCGGTAAAGCGCGTCGATGCTCTGGTCCTGGCCGGCGTCGCGGGTGCTCTGCATCTCGATCGCCTGGCGCATCTCGTGGATGTCCATCTGCTGCCCGAAGTCCCCGAGCAGCAGCATTCGTCCCCAACCCATGTGGTGCTCCTTTCGCGAGTGTTGCGGGGAGGGTATCGCGCGGGGCGGGAGTGGGGGGAGGAGAGAAGCGGACGGAGTTTAGAAGTGATTTCCGCCGACAGGGACGGTTTGGGTTGTTATGGTCGAGGAGGGGTGGGAGTGGTGCGCGTCCAGGGAGAGGGGCGCGGGGGGGTGTAGAGAAGAAGACTTCCGGGGGGAAGACATCCGGGTCTTCGTTTCACTCAGGCACCGGCGTTTTGACGCAACGGTGGTACAGGGTCTTGGGTCGCGTCGGGCGCGAAGGATTGACGGGATCCGACGTGCTGGGAGCAGATGCGAAATGCGCAAAACGAACCCAATTGATCTCCCGGGACGCCGGTGTCTGAGTGAAACGAAGACCCGGATGTGTCTTGCGAGCGCGCGAAACGAACCCAATCTGAGAAACCTGTGCGCCAAACGAACCCAATTTACCCCAGCGCCGCGCCGGCACGAACCGGATCCGATTCCCCAAAACGAACTCAATCCACCCCCCCGACCAACGAGCAACCCGGACCCCTTCAACCACTCGATCCGCGAAAACGAACCCAATTTCCCCAGCAAAAGCCGCCCAACAAACCCAATCCGCGGCGCGAATCGCCAGACCCAACCCAATTCCCACCGCGCCTGCATCCCTGCCCCTCTACCCGAGAACCCGGCGCCGGCCCCACCCGGTGCTTTCGCCAAAACGAACCCAATTGACACCCACCCCCGCGCGCATAGGATGCGAGCCCGTTTTCCCGGAAAGAGGCTGGTAAATCTCGCCGGCCGCCACCGCAACCCCCGACACAGGACGCTCCGCCATGTCCCTTGCCATCGAATTCATCCAAGGCCGGCAAATCCTCGACTCCCGCGGCAACCCGACCGTCGAGGTGGACGTGGTCCTCCAGGACGGCACCCTCGGCCGCGCCGCCGTCCCCTCCGGCGCCTCCACCGGCGAGCACGAGGCGGTCGAGCTGCGCGACGACGACAAGAAGACCTACGTCGGCAAGGGCGTCACCAAGGCGGTCGACAACGTCAACTCCAAGATCGCCCCGGAACTCATCGGCCTGGACCCGCGCGACCAGGAGGCGATCGACGCGCTGATGATCGACCTGGACGGCACCCCCAACAAGTCCAAGCTCGGCGCCAACGCCATGCTGGGCGTCTCGATGGCGGTCGCCAAGGCCGCCGCCGAAGCCTCCGGCCTGCCGCTCTACCGCTACCTCGGCGGGCCGGGCGCGCGCACGCTGCCGGTGCCGATGATGAACATCCTCAACGGCGGCAAGCACGCCGACAACAACGTCGACTTCCAGGAGTTCATGATCCAGCCCTGGGGCTTCGCCAACTTCGCCGACGCCATGCGTGCCGGCGTCGAGATCTACCACGCGCTGAAGAAGGTCCTGCACAAGAACAAGATGAGCACCGCCGTCGGCGACGAGGGCGGCTTCGCCCCCGACCTGAAGGACAACGAGGACGCCCTCAAGGTGATCGGCGAGGCCGTCACCGCCGCCGGCTACGAGTTCGGAAAGCAGATCTTCGTCGCCCTCGACCCGGCCTGCTCCGAGCTGTGGGACAACGAGAAGAAGGGATACAAGTTCTTCAAGTCCAATCCGGACAAGATCCTCAAGAGCGAGGAGATGGTCGACTACTGGACCCGCTGGACCGAGAAGTACCCCGTCCGCTCGATCGAGGACGGCCTGGCCGAGAACGACTGGGACGGCTGGAAGCTGATGACCGACCGCGTCGGCAACAAGATCCAGCTCGTCGGCGACGACCTGTTCGTCACCAACGTCAAGTTCCTGGAGAAGGGGATCAAGACCCGCACCGCCAACAGCATCCTGGTCAAGGTCAACCAGATCGGCACGCTGAGCGAGACGCTGGCGGCGGTGAACATGGCGATCCGCAACGGCTACAGCGCGGTCCTGAGCCACCGCTCGGGCGAGACCGAGGACGCCACCATCGCCGACATCGCCGTCGCCACCAACTGCGGCCAGATCAAGACCGGCGCCCCCGCCCGCAGCGACCGCGTCGCCAAGTACAACCAGCTCTTCCGCATCGAAGAGCAACTCGGCGAGCAAGCGGTTTACGGCGGGACGTTCTGGAACAAGGGGTAGGGGGAGACGAATGATGAAGGATGAATGATGAAAGGGGGGACACGAGGGGGCGGATACGAGCGATTTCGTGTTTGGTGGTCGGCGTTCTGGCGGAGGTCCTCGTTGCGGGGGTCGCCGCGGCGGGTCCGCAGCTCGTCGCGCCGGACGACCCGTGCGGCGCCGACGTTCGCGCGGCGTCCGATGACTTCGGGGGCGCGATCGCCGACGGCGACGCCGCCCGCGCCCGAACCGCGCTGAGCGCGGGGGGCGCGCGGCAAGCGGGGGCTCTCGCTGACCCGGGCGCCGATCGTCCTGTCGGACGACCGGGCGTGGATCCCCGGTCGCCGGCTGCTGCATCTCGGGGCGGAGGGTCGCCGCGCCGACGGCCGGTGGACGCTCGTCCGCCTCGCCCCTTCGGCCGCCCGCGCCACCGCGCTGCGAGACCGGCTGGCGGCGATCGCCTCGAGCTTCCGAGACCTGACCGCCGA
>DASQDR010000253.1:0-6634 GCA_035634055.1 Tepidisphaeraceae bacterium
CAGGGAAGCCATCGCCGCCCGCCGCGGCGGGATCTTCGATTCCACCGGCATGCTCATGGCCGGCACCGTGCAGACGCAGACCCTCTTCGTCGACCCGAAGTTCATGCAGGACCAGTTCCAGAAAGAGGGACACAGCCTGGTCGAGATGGACGACGCCGTCGCGAAGCTCGCCCGGTGCATCGACAAGGACCCGTTCGAGCTGAGCCAGTTGCTCGGCGACCGCGCCGAGGCGCGGTTCGTGAAGATCGCCGAGCAGCTCGACGAGACGACGGTGCGGGAGATCGAAAAGCTCGACCTGCCCGGCGTCGGCACCACGCCCACGAACCAGCGCTACTACCCGATGGGCTCCATCGGCGCCCACGTGCTGGGCGCCGTCCGCCGCGACGGTGTCGGGCTCGAGGGGCTGGAAATGCGCTTCGAGAAGCAGCTCGCCGGCAAGGACGGGTTCAAGCGCACGCTGCGCGACTTCCGCGGGCGCCCGCTCGCCGTCGCCGCCGAAGATTACCTGCCAGCGCAGCACGGGCAGCACCTGATCCTGACCCTTGACGCCAACATCCAGATGATCGCCGAGCAGGAGCTCGCCGCCGCCTGCGCCGAGTACAACGCCAAGCGCGCCGAAGTGATCGTGATGGAGCCGCGAACCGGCGACGTGCTGGCGCTGGCGAACTGGCCGACGTTCAACCCGGAAAACCTCGACGACTCCACGCCCGACCTGCGCCGCAACCGAAGCCTGACCGACCCGTACGAGCCGGGATCGACCATCAAGCCGTTCATCGTCGGGCCGGCGATGTCGTGGAACCTGACGCGGCCCAACGAGGTATGGCCGATCCAGTCGATCTCGTGGGAGACGCCCTACGGGCGCAAGATCACCGACGTCCACGCGTACGGCCCGCTCTCGACGTGGGACGTGCTGGTGAAGTCGAGCAACATCGGCATGTCGATGCTCGGCGAGCGCCTGGGCAACCCACGCTTGCACGAAGCGCTGGTCAGCTTCGGCTTCGGGCGACCGACCAGGGTAGACCTGCCCGGCGAGGACCCGGGCCTGGTCAACCCGCTGCGGCAGTGGAGCAAGTACAGCACCGAGTCGATCGCGCAGGGCTACGAGCTGATGGTCACGCCGATCCAGCTCGCCCGCGCGTTCTGCGCCTACGCCAACGGCGGGCGGCTCGTGGACCCGCGCATCGTCAAGGGGTTCCTCGACGCCGAGGGAAACATCGTCAAGCGCTTCGAGGCCAAGCAGCTCAAGCTGATGCCGCAGGCGGTCGACCCGCTGACGGCCGCCGCCGTCAAGCGCATCCTGTGCGACACGGTCATTCGCGGCACCGGCAGCCGCGCCCGCAGCATCACCTGGAACTTGTTCGGCAAGACCGGCACGGCCCACATCAGCCAGGGCAAGGGCGGCTACAGCCAGGCGAAGTTCAACTCCAGCTTCGTCGGCGGCGCGCCCGCGGAGAACCCGAAGCTGATCATCGCGTTGATCATCCACGAGCCGGACCGCAAGCTGGCGCACTACGGCGGCGTGGTCAGCGCCCCGGCCGCGGGGCGCGTGCTGGAGCGCAGCCTGGCGTACCTTCAGGTCCCCGCCAGCCCGGACCTCCCGCCGCCCCCGCCGGCGATCGCCAACGTGCTGTGGAACTACAACGAGAAGTTGTACAGCGACCGCACCGCGCGGGCGGAGTGATCCGCTCGCTCGCAGCGGCTTGGCTGCAACGCCCGCCCGTCATTCGACCAGCATCGCGTCGCCGTAGCTGAAGAAACGATACCGCTCCTCGATCGCCGCCCCGTAGATCCGCCGCTGCTCTTCCAGTCCGACCAGGGCCGCGATCATCGCGATCAACGTGCTGCGCGGGAGGTGAAAGTTGGTCACCATCGCCCCGACGTGCCGCCACGCGTACGGCGGGTAGATGAAGATCGACGTCTCGCCGGTCTTCTCGACAAACACCTCGTCCGCCGGCTGGCTCTCCAGCACGCGGGCCGACGTGGTGCCGACGGCAACCACCCGCCGCCGCTCCGCCTTTGCGCGGTTCAGCGCGGCCGCGGCGTCGGCGGGAATCGTGTACGCCTCGGTGTGCATGGCGTGGCCCGCCAACATTTCGGCCGTCACCGGCTTGAACGTGCCCATCCCCACGTGCAACGTCACGAACGTGCGCTCGACGCCCGTGCGGTCGAGCTGCTCGAAGACCTCCGGGGTAAAGTGCAGACCGGCCGTCGGCGCCGCCACGGCGCCGGAGGACCGCGCGTAAACCGTCTGGTAGCGTTCCCGGTCAAAGTCGTCCCGCTCGTCGCGGCCCTTCTGTCGCTTGATGTAAGGCGGCAGCGGCATCCGCCCGATGCGCTGCAACACCTCGACCGCGCGGGCCGGCGCCGACAGTTCCATCTCGTACTCTCCGCCCTCCCCGGCCCGCACCATGGTCGCAGAGAGCGATGGCTCGTCGACGAACTGGAGCGGCCGCGAACCGTGCGGGCCGAGGTTCCGCAGCATCACGTGCCAGCGACTTGCGCTCGGCTGACCGAGAAACAGCCCTTCCACCAATCCGCCCGTCTCCTTGCGCAGCATGAAGCGCGCAGGCAGCACGCGCGCATCGTTGAAGACGAGCAGGTCCCCCGCGCGCAACCGCGACGGCAGATCGGCGAAGCTGCGGTGCGCGATCGAGCGGTCGTCGCGCCGGTAGTGCAGCAGCCGCGACGCCGCGCGGTCGAGCGCGGGCGCCTGCGCGATCAGCTCGGGCGGGAGGTTGAAATCGAGGTCGTCGGTTCGCATTGGCCGCGGCACCCGAAGGATACGCCCCCGCGCCGCCGCGTTCACGCGTTCCCGCCGGCAGAAACGTCAGAGTTTCCCGCGGTCTGGTGGCGCGCATCAAAGCAGAGCAAGAACTTGCGCATCAAGTTCCGCCGCCCGCTGCCCGATCATTTCTATAACGGGGCGATCCGCCGGCGGCCGATCAGCACGATCCCGGGCACGCCGCCGCGCGGCACACTTCCGGAGCTGCAGGAGTCAACGCGATGTTGCAGTCCGACCAGATCGAAGACCTGATCACGCTGGTCTCTTCCCTCGACCGCGGCGCGCTCGAGACGCACTTTCACACCTACCGCGCCAACTTCCCCATCGACTTCACCCGCGACTTCCTCGGCCGGCTGCCGCTGGACAAGCTCCGCCACATCTTTGTGGCGATGTGCCTGCAATCCCAGCGGATGCCGGAGCTGGCGGCGGCCGCGGCGTAGCGCGCGCAGCTGCTTCGAACGCTGGCTGCGATGCTCAGCGCGCTGCGCGAGATCGGGCGGCCGCGTCACCTCCTGCGGCGTTCACGCGCGCGGGTGAAACTTCTTGTGAACGCTCTTGAGCCGCCCCTGGTCGACGTGGGTGTAAATCTGCGTCGTCTGGATGTCGCTGTGCCCTAGCAGCTCCTGCACGACGCGCAGGTCCGCCCCGCCGCCGAGCAGGTGGCTGGCGAAGCAGTGCCGCAACGTGTGCGGGCTGACGCGCTTGAGGATGCCGCTGCGCCGCGCGTGCTTCTCGACCAGCATCCACAGCCCCACACGCTCCATCGGCTTGCCCGTTCGCGACAGGAACAGCCGCTCGCTACGGCGACGGTCCAGCTTCGGCCGGCATTCGGCCAGGTAGCGTGACAGCGCCTCGCTTGCAGCGCGACCGAGCGGGACGAGCCGCTCTTTGCTCCCCTTGCCGAACACGCGCACCACGCCCACGTCCAGGTTCGCGTCCCTCACCTTCAGCTCGCACAGTTCCGTCGCCCGCAGCCCGCAGGCGTAGAGCAGCTCGAGCATGGCGACGTCGCGCGCGAACAGCGGCGACTTAGGGTCCGGCGCTGCGATCATCGCGTCGACCTGCGCCCGCCCGAGGATCTTCGGCAGCGACCGTTCCGCTTTGGGGCGCTCGATCTGCTGGAGGATCGCCTCCACGTCGTCCCCTTCGCCGCCGCGGAAGCGGAGGAAGACGCGGACGGCCGCGATGCGGCGCGCGATGGTCTTGGTCGCCTTGCCGGCGCGGCGCTGGCCGTGGAGGTAATCGCGGTAGTCGTCGGGGCCGGCGCTGGCGAAGGTGAGGTGGCGGTCGCGGAAATGCGCTGAGAGGTCTTCCAGATCCTGGCGGTAAGCGAGGATCGTGTTGTGCGCCAGCCCGCGCTCAGACGCAATGTGCAACAGGAACTGCCGCACGCGCGGGTCGCTCGAGTCGAGCGGGGAGCGTGACCTGGACGACGACGTGCGGCCGGGCGGCCGGCGTCGCGCTGCCGCTGGTGTTGTCGCCATCGCCGCCTCGCCGCTCCAACCCGCTCGCCCGCCGCGCCTGCCGCTCCGCAAGCAGTTCGGCGTAGCGCGGGCACGCCTTGTACCGATCGAAGCAGAACTTGAACGCGTGCTGCATGCGATCGAGGTTGAACATCTCCGAGCAGCGGTGGTCGGAGCGGTTCAAGAACGGACAGTGCGCCACGGGTTGCGACATGCGTAATGCTCGCTGAAACAAAGCGAGTTCCGCAGGAGATATCGGCCAGCGGGCTACAGGGCCTGCAACTCTTTCGTGACCCCCTCGCCGGCGGATTCCTCCGGCGGCTTCTGGTTCATCAGGTCGCGGTACGCCTTGACCAGCGACTTCTCGTCGATCGCGTGCAGCGGGAGGAAGACGCCCTGCTTGGCCTTCGGCTGGAACAGGTGGTGCGCGACGACGCCGACCCGCTCCGCCCCCGCCTCGTCGACGGCAAGCTCCTGCTTCGCGTGCGCAGCGCCCAGCGCGTGCCGCAGCAGGTCCGCCGGCCACTGCGGCTCGGCCACCAGTGCGGCGATCTCCTCGATTTGCCCGGGCGTGACCAGGAACACCTTTGCCGCCCCGGCGCGCGGGCCGCGCTGCATCGCGACGTACTGGAACTGCGCCAGCGGTCGAACGTGGCGGAACGCGCCCTTGCCGAGCTGCGACACCTGCTCCACGTACGCCTTGATCTTTTCCGCCACCTCGAAGCGCAGCTCCGCCGCCGCCTGACGCATGCGAACCGTCTGCTCACGCTCGTAATCGCGCGGGTCCACCAGCACCCGCGTGCTGTAGGCGATCAGCTCGCGGTACGCCTCCAGCGAGACGCTGCCGTCGCACGGGCCGACGCACTTGTCCATCTGCTTCCACGCGCACGGGCCGGCGCGGGGCGCCTGCGTGAGCACCGAGTAATCGCGGCAAAGGTCAAACAAGTTCTCGACCGCGTGCACCAGCTTCTGCGCCGCGTGCTTATCCTCGATCGGGCCGAAGTAGGTTCCGGTCCGGCCGGTCGGGTCGTTGGTCTTGATGTATCGGGGGAACGCGGTGGCGGGGTTGACGTGGACGAACCACGCCGGCCGCAGGCCGAGCATGCCGCGGTAGGTCTGCGGGAAGACCTGGCGGGCGGCCTCCAGGTACACCGCGTCCGCCTCGAAGGCGCTGTCGACGCGCCGCCAGGAAACGTGGCGCACGATCTCGCGGTAGTTGACGCGCCGCGTCGGCCCGTCGATCTCCTGGTCGCTGCCGAGCCGCCGTTCCAGGCTCGCCCGCAGGTTCTTCACGCACAGGAGCTGGACCGGCTTGTTGCTGGCGTCCGCCAGCAGGTACACGACCCACTTCGCCGGCACCGACTTCAGGAACGCATGAAAGTCAGCGGCGGGATCGAATCCGGCGTGATGTTCAAAGGTCTCGCTCGCCACGCCCTCATCGTAGGAACCGCGTTCGCGCCAGCAACGGCGCCGTGGCCGCAGCAGTGACGGCCCAGGTGGACCGGACCGTGCTACGCTACCGGGCGACCAGCTTCTTCCGCATCGTGAGCGCACCGGCGAGCAACGCAGCGCCGGCCGGCAGCGCCAGGGGCAACGGAATAACTGCCCCCGGCGGCGTAGTCCCCAGCTCGCGCGTGATCGTGTACTGCCAGCTCCCGATCCGGCCGATGCCTTGGAACTCCTGGAGCAGCTCGTCGCGGTGCTCCTGGATGTACCCGGGCCAGAGGTCGTAGATCTCGGCGGTGATGTCCGCGAAGTGCTCGAACTCCGTCACGTGCCAGTTCCACTCCGGGCGATCCGGCTTGAGCAGGTCGCGGTTGATCCCGTCCGATCCGACGTCCCAGCGGGCGACCACAATGGCCTCACCGGCGGCGTCGGGCCCGCGGGCGATCAGGTCGCGGGCGTGGGCGATATCCTCCGCCCGCTCGATCGGCACCACGAACGAGTCCCCGTGCAGGACCCGCCCGGGAACCTCGCTGACCAAAAAGTACACCGGAGCGGCCGAAGCCACGCCCGAGCAGAAAAAGACCACCCCGGCGACAAGGCCGGCCGCGACGCAATGAATCGACATGAACTCAAACCTCCCGGATCCCTGAGCCGCCCCGGCGAATGGTTCAGGCGGCTGCGAGAAGAGTATCCCGCCCCCGCCTCGGCGTTACATCCCCCACTTCCGGGATCCCATCGCCGCCGCTGTCCGCGTCGCCGATCGCTAAGCAGTGCGGGGGCCCGCATGCCGCCGCGAGCGCGCAAAAAAGAAGCCCCCGGCAGCCTCGCGAGGAGGGATGCCGGGGGCTTCGGTGTTCAAACGCTGGCGGTGACCTACTTTCCCGCTGACGCAGTATCATCGGCTCCGCAGGCTTAACGACCGTGTTCGGAATGGGAACGGGTG
>DASQDR010000254.1:0-3782 GCA_035634055.1 Tepidisphaeraceae bacterium
CGACGACGTCGACGGGCGGCGGTCAGCGTCAGGACGGCGGCCGCCAGGCCGAGCCCCGCGGGCTCCGGCACCGCGGTCAGGCCCGCGGACGTGTCCGCGATCCCGCCCGCCGTCAGGATCAGGCCGGCCGTCTGCTGATTGATATTGCGATCCAGCAGGAAGTAGTCGTCGCCGTCGATTCGGCCGTCGTAGTTGAAGTCACCGTTGAACCAACCAACCGTGGTCGCAGCGTTGGGGCCGCTCTGGGCAGCGAAGCCGTTGTCGAGTTGGAAGTAGTCGTCGCCGTTGAGCTTCCCGTCCAGGTTGGCGTCGCCGCCGTAGGTGTACATCGCCAGCACGTCGTTGGCGTTGATGGCGTTACCGTTCCAGGTGCTGCCGGCAAGCTTGCCGATCTGGGCGGCCGTAGCGCTGCCGAGCGCGGTCAGCCCGCTCAGCGCGTCCGCCTGGCTGGTGGTGATGCCGCGCCCATTCCAAGTCCCGCCGGCCCGGCCCTTCTGGATCAGCCCGCTCAGGCCCGTATACGTCGCGCCGTTGAGCGTGCCGATGCCGCCGTTGGCGCCATTGGCGATGATCAGCTTGTTATTCGTCAGGTCGAGCTGACCGCCGGTCCCGAAGTCGTTGAAGAAGAACAGCCGGGTCGTGCCGGTGGGGGTGCCATTCGGCGTGATCTTCACCGTCCCGCCGTTCACCGCCAGCGTGTTGTTGAAGACCCGGTTGACCTCCAGCGTCCCCGCGCCGGTCTTGTTCACGGTGAGGTTTTCGATCGACAGGCTGTTGATCGTCAGCTTGCTCGCCGCCGCCACCGAGATCGCAGCCGTGTCGGCGAACGTGAGCGGGGCGTTGATGGTGTGATCGCCGGAGACGACGTTGATGGCCGCGCTGCCCGTGGTCACGTCCAGCGTCAGCTTGTTGGTCGCCGTGCCGTTGACCGTGTACCCGGCGGGGTTATCGAGGTTGAGCGTCGAGACGGCAACCGCGCCGTTGAGGGTGACGGTTCGGGCGCCGGTGACCGCGCCGCCGAAGGTGCCCAGGGTGGCGGTGTCCGGCCCGTTGGGGACGCTCGATCCGGCCGTCACGCCGTTCCACATGTTCGCATCCAGCCAGTTCCCGTCGCCGTTGACCTTCCACTCCGAGTTGAACGTCAGCGGGATCCCCAGGTCGGCTCGGCGTGTTTGCTCCAGTTCCGGCCTGCTAAGCAGCCCGTTGTAGATGCGCACGTTGTCGAGCTGACCGAGGAAGCTGCGCTGAAGATTGGAGCGGTTGCCGACCATCGCAAAGGCGTTGGCGCCAAGGTTGACCGGCCCGGGGTTGGTGTTACCGGTGGCGAGGGTTGCCGCACCGTCGAACAGAACCGGCGTGGTGGTCTTAGCGCCCACGTACACGTAGGAGTTATTGCTGACGGCGTTCCCCGTGGCGGCGCGAATGTTGTTGTTGAAGAAGACGCTCTGCGTCGGGTCACCGTCATACGCGTAGGCGACGAAGACCCAGTCGTTGGTGGCCATGCCGTTGGCGGGGAGGAACGTGCTCAGGGAGTTCCCCGAGATCGGGTTGAACCCGTTGACGCCCTTCTGAATCTTGTCGCCGCTGTTCAGGGATACGTGGAACCCGTTGGCGCCCTGATCGTAGGTCGCCGCCGGACCGGCCATGACGAAGCGCGCGTTGGTCCCCGCGTGCGGGAAGCCTGCCGGCGCTTTCATCCAGAAGGTAACCGTGAGCGACTGCAGGCTCGACATCCCGGTGGCGACGTCCCCCGCCGCGGTGGTCGCGATGCCCGATGGGGGGCCGCCGTATACGTTGTTCGTCCCGGCGCCGTCGTAGGCGAAGTCACCGCCCGCGGCCGAAGGACCGACCGCGGCAAAGTTTGCCGTGCCGGGGCCGGTCGCGGAGTTCGTGAGGGTCAGCGTGCCGCCGCCCGAGGTCGTGGCCGGCGTGCCGTTTCCGGTCGTGGCGCCCGTGGTCGGGTCGTTGAAGTTCCAGTTGTAGAGCAGCGTCGCCGCGCTCGCCTGCCCCGCCGATGCCGCGACGGCGATCGCCGCCGCCCACGCGATCGTGCGCGATGCCGAAGCCTTCGGCGCGCGTGCCTGGCCGCCGATCCCACCCTTGTTCCGCCGCGACGTGTCTGACTTGCTCATCCTCTGCCTCCGAACAGTGAAGTGACTTTCCGCTCGCCCGCTCTGAATTGATCGTCGTCCCGCGCCGCTCCGGCCAGGAACCGCTTTGGCTCCAAACGCACGGCGCCCTCCGCACGCGCGTCCGGATTCCGTCACGCCGGAACCGGCGCGACTGTCTGCCCTTCCGCCAGGCCGTAGCTGATTGACTCCGCGCCGCACGGTGCGGCCGGCGCCTTCATCCGCCTGAGGAGCATCCGCACCGCCCGCCGCGCGACCTGCTCGGCAGGCACGGCGGCGATGGTCGGTCGATACCCCAGCACCGGCGTCGCCGTCGGCGCGAATGCGACGACCGTAAGGTCTCGCGGGATCTCCAGGCCAAGCTGCCGGGCCGCGCGGATCACCGCGTGCAGCTCGCGCTCCGAGTACGCCAGCACCGCCGTCGGGCGATCTTGCCCGGTCAGCAGCGTGCGGCACGCCTGGACGTGCTCGGCCTCTTCAATGAATCGGTATTGCGCCAGCACCCACGGCGAGAGCCCGACCGCTTCCAGCGCGGCGGCGTAGCCGGCGGAGCGGTCGACCGCGCTGTAGTGCATGCGCGGGCGAAGCCCTTCGAACGTTCCCGACCAGCCAAGCCGGGCGATCAGGTGCACCATCGCGATCCGCCGGTGGCCGAGCGCCAGCAGGTGATCGGTCACGGCCCGGGCCGCCCCTTCGTCGTCCGGGTAGACGCAGTTCGCCTCAAGCTTGGAATTGACCCAAACCACCGGCCCGCACTGCGCTTGCACGCGTTGGAGCAGGGCCGGCGACAGGTCGTGCGTGTAATTGACAAGCAACCCCGCGCAGGTGTGTTCACGGAGGGCTTCGCCGAGCAGTTGGCCGCTGGTGAGGTCGTGATCGGTCAGGCGACTGACGCAGAGCTGAAGGTCGTGCAGCGCAAGTTGGTCGTTCAAGCCGTCGAGGAACGGGGCGGGAAGGTGGCTGTGCGTGTGTTGCCGGGCGTGGCTGAGTACCAGACCTACGTACGCCGCCCGTCCAATCGATCGCCGGGCGGAGGCGCGAAGCCTCGCGTCGCGTCGCTCTGACGAGGCCCAGGGCGGAGCCTCGGCGATCTCATCCGATGCGGAGACTTCGGCGCTGGCCGCGCTTCCACTCGTCAACGTGTGTGGTTCGGCCATGTGCATCCTCGCCCGTGCCAGCCACGACAGTAATAACGTTATTACACCGTATCATATCGTTATTAAAAGGCAAGCCGAAAAAATGAAAAGTTAATGCAAGGCCTCGACCGGAGGGGCGGAACTGCACCGTCCGTGCCGTTGTTTTTGGAAGCACAAAGACTTGTGACAATGCGCTTGGTGGTGCCCCCGCACGGCCAGCGCTTTGCCGCCGGCCCGTCCCTCTCCGTCCACCGACGGCACAACCGGCCGGGCACCTCAAGGTGCCGCCTCCCACCAGCGCCCCACCACCGCCCCCGTGACTCTTGGCTCCCGATCGGGGCGCCCGCGCCTGCGGAACTGGCCGCCGCGAGCGCGTAAAAAAGAAGCCCCCGGCAGCCTCGCGAGGAGGGATGCCGGGGGCTTCGGTGTTCAAACGCTGGCGGTGACCTACTTTCCCGCTGACGCAGTATCATCGGCTCCGCAGGCTTAACGACCGTGTTCGGAATGGGAACGGGTG
>DASQDR010000255.1:0-9818 GCA_035634055.1 Tepidisphaeraceae bacterium
GGCGGCGGTCCGCCACCGGGCGCTTCGCGCGGCGGCGGGCCCGCTTGCTGGGCGAGCACCGCGGACGACAACAGCGCGGACGCGATCAACGTGTGCAGCACGCGTTTCATGCGGACTCCTTCGTCTCAGAGGGCGCTTGCGAGAAATCGAGATCAGTCGCCGGCGGCAGCGTCAGCGTCGGCAGGTCCAGCGCCTCGGCCGACGGGACGAACGACACGTTCTCCGGCGACGTGATCGACAGGTCGGCCGGCAGCTCCGGCATCGTCGGCAGCATCGCCAGGTCCGGCAGGACGTCGAAGGTTTCCGGCTTCTCGTCCGCCGCCGCCAGCGTCGCCGGCGGGGCGTCTGCACGCACCGCAGGCACGGCGGGCACGGCGGGCACGGCGGGCGGCACGACGGCGAAGGTGCCATTGCTCGGCCGCTCCGGCGCGTCATCGCGCACGCCGACCCACAACAGCACCGCCGCCGCCAGCCCGGTCACCAGCGACGCGTAGGCGGCCATGCGCCCGATCGACATCGAGCGCCGCGGCGCTGCCCCCTCGGCGGCGGGAGCCGAGAGCAGTTCCGCCGCCAGGTCGCCCGGATAACGGACCGACCGATAGTCGTCCTTCAGGCGGTCGAGATGGTTGCGAAGGTCGCTCATCACCACTTCTCAGCATTCCGCGTGCGGGCATTCAGCCTTCGGCGATTCCGCTCATCCTTTGCTTCAGCGCCCGCAGCGCCTGGTGCACGGTCGCCTTGACGGTGCCCGCGGCGCAGCCCATGGCGGCGGCGGCCTGCTCGACGCTCAGGTCCTCGAAGAACCGCAGCACGATCGCCTCGCGCTGGCGGTCGGGCAACTGCTGGAGCGTTTGCTTCAGCACCTCGACCGCTTCCATCCGCTCGACCGCACGGGCGGGGTGCGGTGCTTCTCGTTCGCCCGCGCCGGCGACGCGCGGCGCGGTGGCTGCCTCGGGGTGGCTCAACTCCGGGAAGCGCCTTCGCTTCATCTCGCGCACCACGTTCAGCGCGATCCCGAGCGACCACGTCGTGAGCTGGCTCTCCCCGCGAAACCCGCCGATCTGCTTCAGGAACCGCAGGCCGGTCTCCTGGGTGGCGTCGGCGGCGCGGTCGGGGTCGCGCAACTGGCTCAGGGCATAGCGGTACCAGACGTCCTGCAACGCCGAGAGCAGCCGCGCCTGGGCGGCACGCTCTCCACGCCGGGCTGCCTCGATCGTCGCCTCGTCCACGCGCTCCCGCTTCTCGAAAGGTCAGTGCGGCGTGCGGCGGGGCGGTTTAGTCGCAAATCCCGCTCCGCCGCCGGCCGCGGCACGCCAGCATCAGCATCCCGCCGACCGCCACCAGCGACGCCCCCGGCTCCGGGGCGACGTAAAACGTCGCATCGCCCGGCACCGTAATCCCGCCCTGCCCCAGATTATCGGCCGCGACCACCCCGTAATAGGAGGTGCCGATGAGGTAGGGGTAGGCCGAGCCGCTCGCGGCGTCGATCGTGGCGAAGTAGGCGTAGGTGCCCTGGGGGTACTCCGGGGTGACGGTGAACCGGCCGTTGTGCAGGTCGAGGTCTCCGGAGCCGGAGGCGAAGTAGAAGTCCTCGAGGTAGTACCCCAGCGGCGTCGATCCACCGATCGCGGGCCCGGCGGCCACCGGCGTGCCATCGGCGAGCGTGTTGCGCTGGGTCATGTTGCGGAGCTGGTAGCTGCTCTCCATGCGTCCGACGCCGCCGGTGCCGTCGGCGTTGTTGTAGCCGTAGGGCCCGTAGATCGGGTAGCCGTCAAACGCGTAGCCGAGCAGTGCGGAGTGCTTCTGCCCGGAGTTGCCCGGGTCGATCTGGTTCAGCAGCGTGACGGGCAACTGGTGGTAGTGGTACGCGCCCGACGGCGGGTTGGTCGTGCTGCCCTGCACGGGAGCGGGGTGGCCCTTGGCGGCGTCGAAGCCGGCCGCCTCCGCCAGCACCGCATTCTGGTGCCATACGTTCTGGTTGTTGTAACTGCGCGCGTCGGCGGCATTGAAGAGCGGGACGCCGTTGACCATCACGCCGATCGCCCCCAGCCCCGTCGCCGTCTTGGTCCCGTTCTGCGGCTGCGGCGCGCGGGGGATGCGGAAGGTGCGGTCGCGATCGGTCGGCACCGCCGGGTTGCCGTCCAGGAACGGCCCGACCGAGTGCGACGGCACGCCGCTGGCGCGGACGTAGACGCTCGACGGGGTGTAGGCGACCGATCGGACGTCCGCCTGAATCCCGCTGACCACGGCGTTGATCGTCGCGCTCGGGCTGGATCCCTTCTGCCCGGTCAGGTTCTGCCGCCAGGCGAGGATGGCGGGATCGGCGACGGTGTCAGCCATGGCGGTCAGGCCGGAGTCGCGGGCGGCGATCAGCGGCTGGGTCGGCCACGCCGACACCGCCGGCTCGCTCGCGCTTCCAAGCTCGTGAATCTGGCACGCCCACGCGTGCCCGCCCGCCAGCAGGACCGTCGAAACCGCCGCCGCAATCACTTTCCGCGTCCCCATGTTGCCGCCCGGCATAAAAGCCGGGCGTGAGTGCGGCGGGCTCGGCAAAGGTTTATTAGGGACGCGCCGATCCTCTTGCCAGTTGCGTGGCCCGCGGCGGCGCGATACCACCGTCGGCCGTGAACTACGGGACCGCCTTTACCGACGAGCAGATCCTGGAGGCCCTCCGCGCCGTCGCCGCCAGCGGGGCGAAGCGCGAGGACGCGGTGGAGAAGGTGCGCCCGCCGAACCTCTGCGCGTTCCTGGCGAACCTCCCGCGGCCCGAGCGCGACCGGCTGCTGGACCTGGCGTACCCGAAGCGCTGAACCCCTTCCCTCATCGCCATTTGCGCCCGATTAAGGCGCGCGCGGCCAAACCTTTGCTGCCCGGGCGACGTTGTATAAGTGCGGGGGTGTCCGTATCCTGCCCCGTTTTCTGCCGATCGATGACCCTCCGGGTCCGCCGGCCGGGTCCCTGCTGATTCCTAGAGAAAGCCTGATCGTAACGAGCCTTACAATGAACCAAGTGCGTAACGACATCCGAAATGTTGCCATCATCGCCCACGTCGACCACGGGAAGACGACGCTGGTGGACGCCCTGCTGCGCCAGAGCGGGAACTTCCGCGACAGCCAGGTGCAGGACACGATGCTGGATTCCAACCCGCTGGAGCGCGAGCGCGGCATCACCATCCTGGCCAAGAACGTTGCCATCAACTACGCCGACCCGGTCAGCGGCGAGACGATCAAGATCAACCTGATCGACACCCCGGGCCACGCCGACTTCGGCGGCGAGGTCGAGCGCGTGCTGTCGATGGCGGACGGCGTGTTCCTGCTGGTCGATGCCGCCGAGGGGCCGATGCCGCAGACGCGCTTCGTGCTCAAGAAGGCGTTTCAGCACGAGCTGCGCCCGATCGTGGTGATCAACAAGATCGACCGCCCCGACGCCCGCGCCGACGAGGTGCTGAACATGGTCTTCGACCTGTTCGTCGAGCTCGGCGCCGACGACGAGACGCTCGATTTCCCGGTGCTCTACGCCTCCGGCCGGGCGGGGACGGCGTCGTGGAAGCTCGAGGATAAGGGCACGGACATCAAGCCGGTCTTCGAAGCGCTGATGAAGCACATCCCGGCCCCCCACGGGGACAGGGACAAGAGCCTGCAGATCCGAATCAGCTCGATCCAGTACAACGATTACGTCGGCCGGATCGGCGTCGGGCGGATCATCAACGGCGTGGTCAAGAGCGGTCAGCAGGTCGCGATCGTGAAGCGCGACGGCTCGATCGTGAAGAGCAAGCTGCAACAGCTCCAGGTGTTCGACGGCTTCGGCCGCAAGAACGCCGAGGACGCCGCCGCCGGGGACATCGTCGCCCTGATCGGCCTGGAGACCGTCGATATCAGCGACAGCATCTGCGACGCGATGAACCCCCAGCCGCTGGAGGCCGAGGAGATCGAGCCGCCGACGCTGACCATGATGTTCAGCGTCAACACCTCGCCGTTCGTCGGCAAGGAAGGGAAGTACGTCACCAGCCGAAACCTCCGCGAGCGGCTGATGAAGGAGCTGGAGTCCAACGTCGCGCTGAAGGTGGAGGAGAGCGAGGACAAGGGCGCGTTCAAGGTCAGCGGCCGCGGGCTGCTGCACCTGGGGATCCTCATCGAGAATATGCGTCGCGAGGGGTACGAGCTGAGCATCAGCAAGCCGCACGTGATCATGAAGAAGGACAAGGAGACCGGCGCGACGCTCGAGCCGATCGAGTACCTGGTCGTGGACGTGCCGGAAAAGAACATGGGCGGCGTGATGGAACTGGTCGGCAACCGCAAGGGTGAACTGGTCCGCATGGACAACCGCGAGGGGCAGGTCCACCTGGAGTTCACCATCCCCGCGCGCGGGCTGATCGGGCTTCGCACGCGCATGCTCACCGCCACGCAGGGGACGGCCATCATGCACCACAACTTCCACGAGTACGCCGCGACGCGCGGCGCGGTCCCCGGGCGCGGCAACGGGGTGATGGTCAGCATGACCTCCGGGACGGTGAACGCGTTCGCGCTGAACAACCTCCAGGAGCGCGGCTCGATGTTCGTCAGCCCGCAGGACCCGGTCTACGAGGGGCAGATCGTCGCGGAGAATTCGCGCGACAACGACATGGTCGTCAACCCCACGACCGCCAAGCAGCTCACCAACATGCGCACGACCAGCAGCGACGAGAACATCATCCTCAAGCCCGCGCGCAAGATGACCCTCGAGCAGGCGCTGGAGTACATCGAGGAGGACGAGCTGGTCGAGGCCACCCCCACCAGCATCCGCCTGCGCAAGGCGCTGCTCACGGAGAACGCCCGCAAGAAGGCGGGCAAGTCGCGCGCTACCGAGGTGGTTGAGGTCTGATCGGGGCGCCGCTCGCCGGCGGCTTAAACGTTAACGCGGCGTCGCGCGGCAAGGCGCGGCGCAGCGGCCGCCGCAACTCGCGACTGAACGGGAACGGGAAAGCCACCAATTCAAGGCTTTCCCGTTCCTGTTTTTGCGTTCTCACCCGATTTCGTGCCGGGTGTTGCGGACCTTTCCGAATGCCGTGTCCCAACTGGCGCCCGCGGGCAATAGAAGGGTGCCTGCCGCGTCGTCGAGAAGGAAAGGCACGCGCAGGTCCCGCAGCTTCGCGCACGGCGTGCGCGGCGCGCGGGCCGGAGTTGCGTGCGGCGGAAAGCCGCCCTTGCGGAGCGGGCGGAAAATCTGGTAATGACCGGAACTTCCGGGCCACGTCGAGCGTCTTAGCTCGTTGTTGCGGCCGCACGCGGGTGCGGTCGCGTTTCGCAAAGCCCAGTCGCTGTCACCCCTGACCACGAAGGTTGTTGCTCGTGTCGGACCTGCTGTTTGTTTACGGAACCCTGTTGCCCGAGGCCGCCCCCGAGGCAATGCGCGCGGTCATCCGCCGATGCCACCGCGGCGGGCGCGGCGGCGCCGCCACCGTCTCGGGCGCGCTGCACGATCTCGGAAGCTATCCCGGCCTGAGCATCGAGCGCGACGGGGTCGTGCGGGGCGAACTGGTCACCGTCAACTCCCCGTCGGTCTGGCTCCGCCTTGACGCGTACGAGGGGTTTAATTCCGCCCACCCTGACCGCTCCCTCTTCCGCCGCCAGCTCTGCGTCGCCACCCGCATAGAGGACGGCGAGCAGCTCGAGGCGTGGGCGTACGTCTACAACCGCGACGTCCGCCACGCCCCGCGCATCGACTGCGGCTGCTGGCTCACCCACATGGGCAACCAGGGCGACGTGACCGTCGTCGCCGTCTGACCGCGCGCTGCGCGGGCGTTGGCTTGTCCACGATCACCGCAAGCAATTCCGGAGCGGTCGCGATGCGTGCCTGAAGCGCTGCCGCGCGCGCTACGGAATGGTGACGCTCACCGGGCCGGCCGGCGCTCCAACACTGCGCCTCGGCCACCATCGAAATCCCTCGCGAAGTCGCTAGACTCCCACGGCCCTGTGGTTCGGGGCCGTTGCACGTAGAGGAGTCGCCGTGCCCGTCAGCACCTCGTCCGCCGGCAGCAGCGCCGCGCTGCTGGGCCGCAAGCCGATCACCGCCTTCGTCCCCTACAGCGGGAACGAGTTCACGCGCCACACCGTCGAGCACCTGCGCCGCTCCGGGCTGGTGGAGAAGATCTACCTGCTGGCGGTGGTCAGCGAGGCGCACATCGCCGGGTGCGAGACCATCGAGGTCGACGCCGTCACCTCCAGCCGCACCATCGACCTGATCATCCGCCACTCCGGCGGCGCCAGCGGCGCGGCGGGGGGCGGCACCGGCGGCGGCGGCACCGGCGGCGGCGCGGGCGGGGCGTACGCGCTGCTGGTCACGCAGAACACCCCGATCGAGTTCGTCGAGCACGGCGTCGAGCGCCTTCACCAGGTCGCCAGCGACACCGGCGCCGGGCTGGTCTACAGCGACTACTACGACATTGACCGGAAGCACAAGCGCACGCCGCACCCGGTTACCGACTACCAGCTCGGCAGCATCCGCGACGACTTCAACTTCGGCAGCGTGCTGCTGTTCGACACCGCCATCGCCCGCACCGCCGACGCCGAGATCGCCGGCCCGGACTACAAGTTTGCCGGGCTGTACGCGCTGCGCCTGGCGGTGTCGCGGCGGGCGCAGGTGCTCCGCACGGCCGAGTTCCTCTATTCCAAGATCGAGATTGACGTTCGCAAGTCCGGGGAGAAGCAGTTCGACTACGTCGACCCGCGCAACCGCGCGGTGCAGGTCGAGATGGAGCAGGTGGCGACCGACCACCTCAAGCGCATCGGCGCGTACCTCCGCCCCAGCGACCTCAAACCCTTCGCGTTCGATGACGACCACGCCAGCGGCCCGGGCGGCGGTGGCAGCGGCGGTGGCGGGGGACACCCGCAGGGCTCGCACTTCGACGCCGCGCACTTCGAGGCGGCTCACTTCGAGACCGAGGCCTCGGTCATCATCCCGGTCAAGAACCGCGAGCGCACCATCGCCGACGCCGTCGGCTCGGTGCTGAAGCAGAAGACCGCGTTCGCGTTCAACGTGATCATCGTCGACAACCACTCGACCGACGGCACCACGCGCATGCTGCGCGAGTTCGCCCGCCAGGACCATCGCGTGATCCACGTCATCCCCGAGCGAACCGACCTGGGGATCGGCGGGTGCTGGAACGAGGGTGTCCACCACCTCCAGTGTGGGCGGTTCGCGGTGCAGCTCGACAGCGACGACCTCTACTCCGACGAGCACACGCTCCAGAAGATCGTCGACGTCTTCCGCCGCGAGCGGGTGCCGATGGTCATCGGCTCGTACCTGATGACCAACTTCGAGCTGAAGGAAATCCCGCCCGGCGTGATCGACCACCGCGAGTGGACGCCCGACAACGGCCGCAACAACGCCCTGCGGATCAACGGGCTCGGGGCGCCGCGCGCGTTCTACACGCCGCTGCTGCGCAAGCTCAACGTCCCCAACGTCAGCTACGGCGAGGACTACGCCGTCGGCCTGGCGATCAGCCGCGATTACCCGATCGGCCGGATCTACGAACCGGTCTACCTCTGCCGCCGCTGGGAGGGGAACACCGACGCGGACATCGACGTGACCAAGTCCAACACGTTCAACGCGTACAAGGACAAGATCAGGACGTTCGAGATCCTCGCGCGGCAGCGGAAGAATGCAGGGAAGTGAGGCCGCCCTCGTGACCCCCTCATCGCCTCCTTCCGACTTCGACGCGCAGGCTCATGCCCTGCTCCAGCGGCAGGCGCGCGCCTGGCCGCTGCTGGGCGCGAACGTGGAGGGGTTCAAGAACATCCGCACGCGCGCCTTGGAGCTGGAGAACTTCTCCGTGCGGCTCCAGTTCAACCCCGCGCGGGTGGCCTCGGCGTTGGCGAAGGTCGACCCGGCCGCCATCCGCGAGCGGAAGTGCTTCCTCTGCCCCGCGCACCTGCCCGCCGAGCAGGAGGGGTTGCCGTTTCAGGACGACTACCTCGTCCTGTGCAACCCGTTCCCGATCTTCCCCGAGCACTTCACCATCGTGCACCGCGCCCACCGCCCCCAGGCGATCGCCGACACGTTCGACGCGATGCTCGCGCTGGCCGAGGCGATGGCGGGGCGGTACACGATCTTCTACAACGGCCCGCGGTGCGGCGCGTCCGCGCCGGATCACCTGCACTTCCAGGCGGGCAACCGCGGGTTCATGCCGATCGAAACGCAACTCGATCCGCTCACGGGCGAGCCGCCGACCGCCGCCGACGGCGTCACCGCGCGCGCGGTCCCGGCACTGCGACCGTTCTTCGTCCTGGGGGGCGCCGACCGTGGCGCGATCGGCGCCGCCTTCGCCCATCTCTACCGCGCGCTGGACGAGACTGCCGATGCCACCTCGCGCGGTGAGGAGCCGATGATGAACGTGCTGGCGTGGTTCGATGCCGGCGCGTGGCGCGTGATCGTCTTCCCGCGCGCCCGCCATCGGCCGTCGTTCTTCTTCGCCGAGGGCGACGCCAGGATCCTGCTCAGCCCCGGCTCGGTCGACCTCGGCGGCGTCTGCATCCTCCCCGTCGAGCGCGACTTCGACCGCCTGACCGCCGACCACCTTCGCACGATGTTTCGCGAGGTGATGCTTCCGCCTGAGGCGTTCGGTCAGGTCGCCCGGCGGCTTCGTCAGTTGCGTGGCTAAGGCAGGCAAGCGGGCGAAGCTGCGGGCGGCTGGTGGCGTCTCGCGGCCTCGTGTTTTCCGCCGCTCCGCTTGCCGCTCCCCCTCCGGGGCTCATACCCTTGGGCCTCATGAACCGTCGTCCCGTCATCGGCATCACCACCGACCACAGCGACACCGAGCCGCGCTACATGTCCACGCGCAATTACGCGACCGCCATCGAGCGCGCCGGCGGGCTGCCGCTGTTGCTGCCGTACGACGTCGACCACGCGCTGATCCCGCAGTACGTCGACCTGCTCGACGGCGTCTGCTTCTCCGGCGGCAACGACATGGACCCGGCGAAGTACGGCGAGGACTGCTGGCACCCGCAGTGCACCAAGATGGACCCCAAGCGCCAGGAGTTCGAGTTCGCGCTGCTCCGCGAGGTGGAGAAGCGCCGCATGCCGGTGCTCGGCGTCTGCTTCGGGTCGCAGCTCATGAACGTCTACCGCGGCGGGTCGCTGATCCAGTTCCTGCCCGACCACCCGATCGACAACCGCCTCGAGCACCGCAACCTCCCCGATGCCGGACCCGGGCGGCACGACATCCGCCTCGATCTCGACAGCCAACTCGGCCGCGCCATCGGCACCAGCGAGGTCTCGGTTAACACGTACCACAAGCAGGCGGTGCGGAAGATCGGCCGCGGGCTGCGCGTCATCGGCACCGCGCCCGACGGGGTGATCGAGGCGTTCGAGGACCCGACGTTCCCCCTCTTCGCCGCTGTCCAGTGGCACCCCGAGCGCCTCATCGACGAGCCGGAACACCTCGCGCCCTTCAAGCTGCTGGTGGAGAGGTCGGCGGAGGCAAAGCAGCGGTGACCGCCGGCGCTCCTGCGCATCGCGCGAGCGATGCCCCACGGCTATAACGGCATGATTCAGCCGTGGCTCGGACCCCTTGCCCGAGGACAGCGGCGGACAGCCGCTCTGCTTTCACGTGGCTTGGGCGTCCCGCCCGAGCATCCGCGGCGGCCAGCCGCTCTTCGTAATCCTTCCGCCGTCGCGGCGAGCGCTCCGGCAGGATGCCTAACCCACGATGATGGCGCAGCGCTCCTACTCGCGCACCGCTTCCGGCTCCCGTGCCATTGCGGGTGATCCCTCTGCCACGAGGGAATTCAGAAACGCGCCGACCCGCCGACGGTACTCGCCAGAATCTGCCGCCATGCCCA
>DASQDR010000256.1:0-19802 GCA_035634055.1 Tepidisphaeraceae bacterium
CGGTGATGGTCTCGCCCTCGAGCGGGACGTTGAAGTCCACCCGCATCAGGACCCGCTTCCCCTTCACGTCGATGTCGGCACCGGTCTTCTTCGCCATGGTGTCGCGCTCCGAGAGTTCGCAGTGTTCAGACGTACGCGGGCCGAAGATAGGAAGCCGGGGGGTCAAGTCAAGCACCGGCGCTGCGCGCACCGCCGGCCGTGCGCGCAGGCGCGCCACAACGGTTGTGTTGCCGTTTTGCCGGCGTGGGATGACGTTGGGGTTGCGCGTTGTCGCTGGAGGAAGCGGCCGACCCTGGTGCTTCGGCGGTCAGGTCACTTCTTCTTCCGCAGCGCCTTGACCTTGTGATGCACCTTCGGCGTGACGTGGAAGGTGGCCTCGCACTTGCCGACGCGGCGATCGCGCTCGCCGCGGAAGCCTTGCTGGCTGACTTCCATGTCGATGGTGACGTTGAACTCCCCGCCCGCCTTGACCAGTTCCTGGAGGCTCTGCCGGGCGGTCATGCGGTAGACGGCCGGGCCGAAGCAGGGGCGGAGGAAGGTGTAGTTGAGGTTCTTGCAGACGACGGTGTAGTCGGCGCCGCAGATGCCGAAGACGTAGCCGCCGCCGGCGATCTCGCTGTTGGCCAGCAGCGCCCCCCCGGCCATGGCGCGGTACCAGTTCCGGTTGAAGCGGCGGAACGGCAGGATGGCGTGGGCGACGAAGGAGTTGGGGTCCAGCTCCTTCATCCGGATCCCGCTGAACGCCGCCAGCGGCAGCCAGATCAGCGAGCAGATGGAGTTCCAGAAGTTGTCCCGGACGCTCAGGCGGCTGATGAACGCCTCGACCTTGTCGAACCACCCAGGCGCGGTGGGCGCGCGGATGCCGCGAGCGACCGGATCGCGATCATGCGCTGTAGTGGCCGCGACGATACCCCCTGCGCCCCCGCCAACGATCGCCTGTCCGACAAGCAGGTCGTCAGGACGGAGCGCAGCGGCGGCGGGTTTGCCGTTGGTCTGCGCCGCGGCAGCCGCGGGGGGCGGCTCGTCCAAGTGCTTGGCAGCCTGTGCCTGCGCGGCCAACTCGGGGCTGCGCGCGTCGTGCTCGGCGGGTTCGGTACGGGCGATGCTCATGCCGTTGGCGCTCACCATGCAAAATTGTAGCGCCCCCGTCAACTTCCGGACGCGCGGAAACGCCACGCCGGCGCGCCGCCGGCCGCCGATGCGACAACCTGAGAAGCTGCAACCGCCGAGGCCCGCGCACCGCCGCGCCCCGGCGGGATCTCCAAAGCGAATTAGTAGCGGAACACTGCCGCGATGCCCGCGTCGGTGGGCATCTGCTCGTGCTCCAGCACGTAGACCTGCCCGTCCATCTTCAGCACCATCTCGGCCAGGTCGTCCAGCAGGTCCTCGGCGCGCGGGTCGTGGCTGGTGGCGGACTCGATGGTGCCGGACGTCTTGTGCAGCACGCCCGGGACGTAGCGGTTGGCGTCCACCAGCAGCGTCCCGACGCGCCCGACGGCCGCGGCCTCGGCGACGATCGGCAGCTCGTCGGTCCCCTTCTGGTGCGCCTGGGCGACGCGGAACTGGTCAGTCAACCGGCGCACCTCCTCCTGGTAGCGCGGCTCCATCAGCTTCCACGCCTCGTCGCGCAGGCGGTCGTTGGGCTGGTGCTCCGGGTCGATGGCGATCCCCTTCTCCAGGATGTAAGGGTTCTTGCTCATCTCCAGGAACGCCGACAAGTTCTTCACGTCCGCCGCCACGATCAGCGGCAGGTGCGACACGCGCGAGTGGTTTTCCCACACCAGCGTGTCCAGCAGTCGCAGGAAGTGGTCCAGGCGCATCGCGGGTTGCTCGGCGGACGTGGCGCCGTGCTGCTCGGGCATGTTCTTGCCGCCGATGTGCACCACCCGCGCCTCCAGGATGCTCGGCGGGACGTTGCGCAGCGGCACCTCGGAGACGGCGTACTGGTTCCCCTCGAGGATTCGAATTCGGTTGAGGCTCAGGCACAGGATCTGGAAGCGGTCACCCTGCTGCATCGTGCGGATCAGCGGCTTGACGTGGAAGCTTTCGGAAACCACGCACAGCTCGTCCACTGGCCGCTGAAGGTCCAGCACCTGGAGGTAATCCGGGGAGGCGAAGATGGCGATGCCGTCGTGCGGCCCTGCGCCGATCTGCTCGGCGGGGATCGTGTGGAGCTTGGCGAGGGCAGCCTTTGCCTGCTTGTTGGGGAACTTCTCCATCAGCATCCGCTCGGCCTGGCTGAGCAGCTCGCGGAACCGCTGAAGGTTCTGCTCCGCCGGCGGCGAGGCGCGGTGCGCGGGGAAGTACATCGAGACGCACGGCGCCTCGTGCTGTGCCAGAAGTTCCGCGAACCAGCCTGTGCTGTTGACCGCTTGCATGCGCTGCCTCCGTTCAGTTCAGTTGGCTTAACCACGTCACGTCAGCCGGGGGAGTCCGCAAACGCAATGCCTGAGAGAAAACGCTGAAGGGTGAACGCTGAATGATGAATGATGAGAGGAGAAATGCGCCGCGTCGCGACGATTCTGCCGTTCATCATTCAGCATTCACCCTTCAGCGTTTCTTCCTTAGCTCCAGATGAAATAGGCAAGGAATGCCGCGCTGGCAAGGTACATCAGCGGGTGCGGCTCGCGCGGCTTGCGGGCGAGCAACTTGATGACGACGTAAGCGATGAACCCATAGCCGATCCCGTGGGCGATGCTGTAGGTCAGCGGGATGGTCAGCAGCGTCAGGAAGGCGGGGATGGCCGTCTCGTAGTCATCGAAGTTCACCTTCACGATTTGCGCGATCATCAGGAAGCCGACCAGGATCAACGCCGGCGCCGTGGCGGCGGCGGGGACGACGCCGGCGACCGGCGCGAGAAAGATCGCCAGCAGGAACAGCAGCCCGACGAAGACCGTGTGAAGCCCGGTGCGCGCGCCCTCGGCGACGCCTGCGGCGGACTCGATATAGCTCGTGACCGAGCTGGCCCCCAGCGCGCCGCCGATCGCGGCGCTGAGGGAATCGACGGCGAGGATCCGGCGAACGCCGGGAACGCGCCCGCGTTCGTCCACCAGCCCCGCCGACTCCGCCACCGCCGACGCGGTGCCGATCGTATCGAAGAAGTCGACCATCACCACGGCGAACAGCAGCGGCATCAGGTCCCAGCGCAGCGCCGCGCGCACGTCCGCCTGGAAGGCGACCCCGGTGAAGCTCGGCAGGGGAAAGGTGGCCGGCCAGCGCGTCGCGCCGAACAGGAACGCCACGCCGGTGGTCAGCAGGATGCCCAGGATGAGCGCCCCGTTGACGCGCCGCGCGACCAGGAAGGCGGTGGCGAGCAGGCCGATGAGCGCCGTGCGCGTGGCCGGGTCGGCCAGGTGCCCCGCCGCCACCGGCGGCGCGCCGGCCGCGCCGGCGATGACCAGCTTGGCGTTGACCAACCCGATGAACGCGATGAATAGCCCGATGCCCGCGCCGATCGCCAGGCGCAGGTCGCGCGGGATCGCGTGCATCACCGCCTCGCGCAGGCCGGTCAGCACCAGCAGCGTGGTGAGCAGGCCGTCGAGCACGATTAGCCCCATCGCCGCCTGCCACGAACCGGCCGCGGTCGAGACCTGGTACGCGACGATCGCGTTCAGCCCCATCCCGCTGGCCAGCGCGATCGGGAAGTTCGCCACCGCCCCCATCAGGATGCAGCAGACGCCCGCCGCCAGCGCGGTGGAGACGAGGAACGCGCCGAACATCTCCGGCGTCGCCCCCTTCGCCTGGGTGAGGATGTCCGGGTTGACGAACAGGATGTACGCCATCGTGAGGAACGTCGCGACCGCCCCGCGCAACTCCCGGCCGACGGTGGTGCGCCGCGCGCTGAGGTGGAAGAAGCGATCAATCGCGCCCGCGCCACTGGCCATCGGCGGCGAAGGATACGCCCGCGCGCGTGCCGTGCAAACGGGAATGGAAGGCCCGACGTCGCCCCGCCGCGTCAGCATCTCCGGACTGCAGCCACGACGCTCGAGTTCCTGCCACGCTTCCGGCGGTGGCGGCTACCACGTGGAGCCCGCCCCCGCGCCCTCCGCGCCTCCGCCGTTGCCTCGATCCCTAGCGCAGTGGAAACGCTGCGTGCCGCTTTTATACTCGCCGCCCATGTCGCAGCCGATGAACGACGGGCGAGATCGACGGAAATCGGCGTGGGTGGCCGGGGTCGTCCTGCTCGCGACGCTGGCGCGCCTCGCCGTCTTCCCGGAGCGCTACGAGGTTCGCGACGTGGACGAGCCGGGCTATCTCGCCGGCGGGCTGCAACTGCTCGAGGGGTGGACGCCCGGCACCAAGGCCGCGCCGGGCGCGACGATGTACTGGATCACCTGGGCCTACGCCGGCGTGCAGTCGGCGCACCACCTGGTCCGCCCGGGACCGGAGGAACGGGCGGTGCCGTTCCTGCTCCGCCCGTTCGTCGCCGTCAACCACGCGATCTTCGACAACTACCGCGACCTGAGCGGCCTGCACGTCTTCATGATCGCCGCGTTCGTGCTGATCTCCGCGGCGGCGGCGGCGGCGGCGGCGCTCCTCGGCTATCGCTGCGGCGGCGCCCTCGGCGCGGTGCTGGCGGGCGGGTTCTTCGCGCTTTGCCCGGTCTTCGTCGAGTTCACCGCCATGACCCGCCCGTACGTCCTGGGGTGGGACTTCGGCCTGCTCGCGATCTACTTCGCAACCCGCGGCGGCGTCGCCCGCGCCGCCGTCTTCACCGGCCTGGCCGTCGCCAGCCGCATCGAGATGCTGGCCGTGCTGCCGATGGTGGCGTGGGGACTGTGGGACGGGGCGGGCGCCCCGCCGTGGCGGCTGGGGCGGCCGTTCGCTCGGTACGTTGCCCTGTCCGCGCTAGTCTCGGTCGCGGTCGCGCCCTGGCTGGTGACGAACATGCTGGGGCTGATCCGCTCGATCGTCACCGTCCGTTTCGCCCCGCCGCCGGAGGTCAACCTGCCGGTCGCGCGGGCGGTGGCGGAGGTCGCGTTCTTCCAGGGCGCCGCGCTGGCACTGCTGGCGGCGGCGGCGGGCATCGCGCGGCTGCCGCGCGGGCAGCGCGGGCGCGCGATCCTGCTCTTGATCTACGTCCTGCTGCTGATGGCGATGTTCGTGCGGCAGAGCGGGTTCGGCCTGCACCAGAACGCCTCCATGTTCGTCGGGGTGGTGCTGCTGCTGGCGGTCGGAGCGCGCGGGCTGCGCGAGATCGCGCCGCTGCGCCGCCCGCGCGTGATGGCGGCCGCCGTCGCGCTGATCCTCGTGCTGCCGTTCATGATGACCGCGCGGCTCGCGGCGCGGGTGGCGCGCCCGGGCACCGGTGACGGCTCGGTCGCCTGGATCGAGCAGAACGTGCCGGCCGGCACGACGGTCTACTGGATGCCCGCCTTCGCGCTGCGGCAGTTGCTCCCGACGCCGCGGTCCGCCGACGCCGCTTGGGAGACGGTGACGAACGTGAAGGCATGGCAGGCGAAGCTCCAGGCCGGCATGTCACGGCTCGGCGTGGCGGCCGAGGACCTGCCCCGCGCGCTGGCCGACGAGCACATGATCCAGGACCGCGGCGCGCGGCGCGGCACCTTCATCCTTGGCAGCCGCCCCGC
This sequence comes from Tepidisphaeraceae bacterium, assembly GCA_035634055.1. GTDB lineage: Bacteria > Planctomycetota > Phycisphaerae > Tepidisphaerales > Tepidisphaeraceae > JAICTV01. The sequence continues at coordinate 5,589 of DASQDR010000256.1, forward strand.
CTACCCCGCCCCGCGCTACGACCTCCGCCTGATCGGCCTGCCGCTGATGTTCCACGTCGCCGACGTGCCGGGCGAGTGGAAGCGGACCGGCGGCGTGGTCGTCACGCGCACGATCCCCGGGCAACCCGCGCCGACGGAGTTCGGTCCGCCAACGGCGCAGTGGGTCCACGGCGGCGGCGTCGCCACGTATTTGTATGTCTCGCCGAACCTTGCCAAACCAGCGACGCGGCCGGCGACAAGCACGATGACAACGACCGCGACGACTGCCCCTGAGCAGGCTCATTAACGCGGCAACCCAGGCGTCGCGTCGAGGAGGACTCGGACGGTGCTACCGCCTTGAGGATGAGCCGTGAGCGCAAAGCCGCCGGGACAAAGATGCCCACGCCAAGGGAGGCCGGTGCCGCTGACCGTGATTCTCGTCCCCCGCGCTTTCGCCGGGCGCCGTGACGCCCCGGGGGTCAGCCGTGCGGGCGCTTCTTCCACATCTGGTGGAACGTCTTGCGGGCCGGGGCGGGCATGTCGCGCACTTGCGTCCAGCCGGCGGCAACCGAGGGCATGCTGGTCACCCAGCCGGTCTTGCGCGCGCGGCGGCGCAGGTCCCACTTCTGGAACGTCCCGATCAGCTTGTAGACCAGCGGGGACTTCAGCCCGCGCGCCCAGACCCGGTAGACCAGCCGCTCCGCCCACGAGTTCAGGTGCTGCTGGTTGATGTCGCGGCGAAGGTTGATCAGGTGCCTGGGGATGTTGATCTTGACCGGGCAGGCCTCGTAGCACGCGCCGCACAGGCTCGACGCCTGCGGCAGGTCCTTGAAGTTTCCCAGCCCCTGGAACAGCGGCGTGATCAGCGCGCCGATCGGCCCCGGATAGACGCTGCCGTAGGCGTGCCCGCCGATCTTGCGGTAGATCGGGCAGGCGTTGAGGCACGCGCCGCAGCGGATGCAGCGCAGCGTCTCGCGGTACTCCTCGCTGGCGAGGATCTCGGTCCGACCGTTGTCGATCAGGACGAGGTGGAACTCCTCTGGCCCGTCCTTCTCCCCCGGCATTCGCGGCCCGCCGAAGATGTTGTTGTAGATCGTGATCGGCTGCCCCGTCGCGCTGCGCGAGAGCAGCTTGAGCATCACCGCCAGGTCGGCGACGCGCGGCACGACCTTCTCGATGCCGACCAGGCTGACCAGCACGCGCGGCGTGGTAATGCTCTGCCGCTGGTTCCCCTCGTTCTCCACGCAGCAGAGCTGCCCGGTCTCGGCGACGAGGAAGTTCCCGCCGGTCATGCCGAAGTCGCTCTTGCGGAACTTGTCGCGCAGGTAGGTCCGCGCCTGCTGCGTCAGCGCGTGCGGGTCGTCGTTGTACGGCGTGCCGAAGTACTCGCTGAACAGCTTGGCGATCGACTGCCGGTCCTTGTGCACGATCGGCGCGACGAGGTGGCTCGGCTTGTCGTGGCTGATCTGCACGATGAACTCGCCCAGGTCGGTCTCGACCACGTCCATCCCCGCCAGTTCCAGCGCGTGCGCGAGGTTGATCTCCTCGCTGACCATCGTCTTGCTCTTGATGCAGCGGGTGCAGTTCGACCTGGTGGCGATGTCCAGGATGATGCGCTTGGCCTCGGCGCCGTCGCGGGCGAAGTAGACGTGGCCGCCGTTCTTCTCGACGTTGGCGGTGAGCTGATGGAGGTAATAGTCGAGGTAATCCAGCGCGTGCTGCTTGATGTCGCCGGCCAGCTTGCGGAGCGCGTCGGAGTCGGGAATGTCCAGCAACCGGAGCTGCCGCCCGGTGTACTGGCGCATCACGGCGTTGTTGATCGCCGCCTTCAGCCGCTCGTCGCCGGCCGCCTTGACCGAGATGGAGTGGAAATCAAACTTCGACCCCGCCGCCTGCTCGAGGAAATCCTTCGTGTGGGAATCGACCCGGGGCTGTTCTACGACCGTCTGCGCCATGGCATTGATTGTAGGACGCCGATGCGGCCGCCGCGAGCGGCACGGGAACCGGGGGCGAGGCATCGCAATGCGCGTCGCCGGCCCGTGTCGGATCGCTTTGACGCACCGCGCGGGCGACCTTAGCATCGCCGCCGGGATTTCGCAGATGACGCTCGCCGCCCCGCCGCAGGTCGATTCCGCCGCCGAAGCATACCGCGCCGATCGCGTCGCGCACTGGGACGGCGTCGCGCGGCAGACGGAGCACCGCCCGACGCTGGCGCGGTACTACCACCGCCGGCTGGCGGAGGTTTACCGGTTCGTCGTCCCGCCCGGGCAGCGCGTGCTGGAACTGGGGTGCGGGCGCGGCGACCTGCTGGCGGCGCTGCGGCCGGCGGTCGGGGTCGGCATCGACCTCGCGCCGGAGATGATCCGCCAGGGCCGGCATCGCCACCCGCACCTGGACCTGTCCGTCGGCGACGCGCTGGACGCGGCGGTGGACGGGACCTTCGACTTCATCGTGCTGTCCGACCTGGTGAACGACCTGTGGGACGTGCAGCAGGTCTTCCAGCAGCTTCGCCCGATGTGCCGCCCGGGCACGCGGCTGGTGATGAACTTCTACAGCCGCCTGTGGGAATGGCCGCTGGCGGCGGCGCACCGGCTGGGGGTGGCGCACCCGCTGCTCCGGCAGAACTGGCTGACCGTGCCGGACGTGTCGAACCTGCTCTACCTCTCGGGGTTCGAGGCGATGCGCCACTGGGAGGAGATCCTCTGGCCCGTCCGCACCCCCGGCGTTGACGCGCTGTTCAACAAGTTCCTGGTCAAGCTCTGGCCGCTGAAGCACGGCGCTCTGACGAACTTCCTGCTCGCCCGCCCCGCGCCCGAGCCGCGCGCCGATCCGCCGCGCGTGTCGGTCATCGTGCCGGCGCGAAACGAGGCGGGCAACGTGGAGGCGATCTTCCGCCGCACGCCCGACATGGGCAGCGGGACCGAGATCGTCTTCGTCGAGGGCGGCTCCCGCGACGACACCTACGCCACGATCGAGCGCGCCATCCCTGATCACCCCGAGCGCCCGGCCAGGCTGCTGCGGCAGGCCGGGACCGGCAAGGGCGACGCCGTCCGCGCCGGCTTCGCCGCCGCCAGCGGCGAGGTGCTGATGATCCTCGACGCCGACCTGACCGTCCCGCCGGAGGACCTGCCGCGCTTCTACGACGCGCTGGTGAGCGGCAAGGGCGAATTCGTCAACGGCGTGCGCCTGGTCTACCCCATGGAAAAGCACGCCATGCGGCTGATCAACCTCGCGGGCAACAAGTTCTTCAGCCTCGCCTTCTCCTGGATGCTCGGCCAGTCGGTCAAGGACACGCTGTGCGGCACCAAGGTGCTGTACAAGCGCGATTACGAGCGCATCGCCGCCAACCGCTCCTACTTCGGCGACTTCGATCCCTTCGGCGACTTCGACCTGATCTTCGGCGCCTCGAAGCTGAACCAGAAGATCGTCGACCTGCCGGTGCGCTACCGCGAGCGCACCTACGGCACGACCAACATCAACCGCTGGAGCCACGGTTGGCTGCTGCTGAAGATGGTCGCGTTCGCAGCGCGGAAGCTGAAGTTCGTGTGAGGCCGCGCGCGTGTTCCCGCGCCGGTCGTCGCTGGCGGCATTCCCTCCGTGCGCTCCGCGACTGGTTCGACTGCCGTTTCGACCGACGAATTACGCGGTCACATGTTCCTCGCGCGCCCCCCTGATTGACACGGTCCGGCTGACACGCGAGCCAAGCACGCTGGCGTAGGGCCCTAGGTCGCCCGGGCGCGAGGGCCGCGGCGGCGGAGGAGGAGCGCGGCGCTGCCCGCGGCCAGGAGCGCCGCCGTCGCCGGCTCCGGGACCGCGCTCACGCCGGCGACGCCGCCCGCCGGCAGGCTGTCGGTCATCGGCTGCGACAGCGTTGCGCCGGGGGCGGCCATGTTGCTGTCGATGAGGAAGTAGTCGTCCCCGTCGATCCTGCCGTTGTAGTCGAAGTCCCCGCTGGACCAGCCGCTGGCGCCGGGGGCGTTGATGTTGGAGTCGATGCGGAAGTAGTCGTCGCCGTTGATCTTCCCGTTCAGGTCGGCGTCGCCGGCCCAGGTGTACTTCAACAACACGCTGCTGGCGTCGACGGTTTGGCCGGACCACGCGGCGGTCTGCGCGCCGCTGAGTCCCAGCACGTCCGACGCCTCGGCGATGGCGACGGCGGTCCGCCCGCCGGCCGGGGTGGTGGCGGCGGCGGCGGCGGTCGATGACGTGATGCCTGCGGCGCCCGCCCAGGTCCCGCCGTCGCGCCCCGCCTGGATCTTCGCCAGCAGCCCGCCGAGCGGCGAGCTGGCGCCTCCGGCGTAGTCAATGATGACGTCGTTATTCGTCACATCCAGCGTCGCCCCGCCGCCCATGATCAGCGCGTTCACCTTGCTGGTGCCGGTCGCGGTGCCGTTGCTCAGCACCTTCAGCTTGCCCGCCTGCACGTCGAGCAGCGGGCCGCGGACGGCGCGGACGTCGGCCGTGCCGTCGCCGCGCTTGGTGATCGCCTGGCCCTGGAGCGGGGCGGCGGCGACGGTGAGCGTCGAGCTGGCGTGGACGACGCCCAGCGTCAGCGGGTCGTTCAGCACCAGCGGCACGCTGACTGTGTGGCTGCCGGCCGCCACGTTGATCGACGCGCTGCCGCCGGCCGCGTCCAGCGTGATGGCGCTGCTGCCGCTGGACGGCGCGAGCGTGTAGCGGTTGACGTTGTCGAAGTCGATCGTGCCGATGGTGGCCGCGCCGACCGAGATGGTCCGCGGCTGGGTGATGTAGGTGCGAAAGCCGGCGATCGCGCCGGCGCCGGCGGGCGGCCCGTTGTGGTCCCAGTTCAGCAGGTTGCCGAAGGTCGCGCCGTCGGCGTCGCTCTTCCACGTTGGCGCCAGGTCGATCCAATCCTTCAGCCCCGCGAGGTTCGCAGAGATGCGGGTGGCGTACCAGCTCGACGGCTTGTCGGCGGCGGTGTCGCTGATGGTGTTGCCGTTGGCGTCGAGCAGCCCGCCGGTGTCGAACAGCGCGGCGCTGATGGTGCGCTCGAGATAAGTCGTCTCGCCGACCGTTCGCTCCGGCACGCGGTACGGGCCGCTGACGGCGTAGCTGATGCCGGCCAGCTTCCACTCGTTGTTGGCGCCGCGCGCGAAGACGCCGCCGCCGGAGTCCCCTTCCGCCAGGTGCGCCTCGCTGGTGCCGGTGTAGCCAGCGCCGCTGCGGTCGAAGTTGAACTTCAGCAGCTTGTTGTCGCCGACGGTGGCGAAGCTGGCCAGGGAGGTGACGCGGTTCTCGCCCCAGCGCAGTTGCCCGCCGCCGGCGCCCCACTCCCACCCCTTGAGCGTTCCGTCGGGCTGCGGCACGCGCACCTCGTTGCCGCGGATCCCCCCCTTGCCGTGGACAACCACGTTCTTGCCGCTGTCGTTGGTCAGCCCGGACTCATCGCCGTCGGCCAGGGCGTCGTAGAGCGGGGCGTAGGCGTGGAAGGGGGCGTCCACCCGGTACAGGCGAAGGTCGCCGAAGTCCTTGAAGCTGGCGCCGTCGGAGAAGGCAACGGTCTGGTGGGTTTCGCCGTTGAGAGAGAAGGAGTCGCCGGTGCCGCCGCCGATGTGGGCGGCGGTGACGAAGTAGTGTGGCGCGACGGGGGTGCCCTGGAAGCCGCGGAAGTTCCCCTGGTACTGCCACCCGCTGTTGGCGATAAGGCCGGTCGGTGCCGCGCGGTTGGCGGCCGGGTCGCCCGAAGCGAGCACAACCGCCCGCACCGCCGCCGGCGCGATGGCCAGGGCGGCCGCTGCCATCACGACCTGTCGGATTCGCCAAGAGCGGGCCACGCCGGGTTACCTTCCTCTTAGTAGTGTAACTCCTATCCCATACGAAGCTTGAGCCCGGCCGGTTCCCGCAGACCGTGGCAGCGGTTGCGATGGCTCGGCAGAGTTAAGTTCGGTAAGCGGAAGGGGATGCACGCGAATTGGGTTCGTTTTCGCGTTTTGCCTTTGGCCTGAGCGGGCGCGGAGGGGATTGAGCCACCAATGGCACGAATGGAGACATGAGGGAGGCCGCGGGCGGTGCCCCGGCGGCGAAAATTGGGTTCGTTTTGGCCGATTGCATGTGTTACACCCGCTCCTTCGCCCGGTAAACCGGCCCCCGCTCCACTCAACTTAGCAACCGGCCGCGGGGCCGTCGGCCAAAATCCGGGTCAGCTTGCGGGTTGCGTCGCGGGCAGCGGTCCCGGCCGTGTCACCGATACGGATTCGATGCGGAACGGCTGGCTTGAGGGGCGGGCGGGGCCGCGGTCGGCGTAGTGGTCCTCGTACTTTCCCAGCGGCACGTCCGGGTAGACGATCCGCCCCGCCCAGTACTTCGTTTGGGACAGCGTCGTCTTGAGCGGTTCCCCGTCGCCGACCAGCACGAGCGTCAGCCGGTCCAATTTCGGGCCCTGATCGTTGGGCACCGGGACGTAGATGGCGTTAGACGTTGCCTCTCCGCCGAGCGGAGCGCAGACCTCGCCGATCCGCCGCTCCTTCCCGTTGACCACCGCGTAGATGGCGAACGCCCGGTCGACCCCGGCGGGGAAGAGCCGGATCTCGGCGAAGACCCGGCCGTCGTGCCAGTGCGATACCTTCAGGCTCACCTGCCCGGCGACCTCGGTCTGGCGCGCCGGGTCCTCCACCGGCTCGCCGAGCGGTGCGCCCCTTGGCAGCACTTCGACCTCAACCTCGCCGCGGTGCTCGATGCGCTGGCTGATCGCAGGCCAGTCGCCGCCGGTGCGGGATGACCCTACCACCTGGCGCGCGAGCAGGACGGCGACCTTGTGCCTGCCCGGCGGCAGGTCGGTTCCGCCCCAGTCTCGCGCGGCGATGGTGCGCTGCTCGTTGCCGTCGAGCCGACCGACGCTCCAGTACTTCTTCTCGTCCAGCACGGCCTCGCCGTTGGCGCGGGCGGCGAGAATTGACCGCGCGGTCAGGATGTCCGACCGGCCGGCGCGCGTGGGCGAGGCGGCATCAAGGACCAGCGGGTCCCCTTGGCGCACCTTGGCGCGGACGGTGAACGTCGGCCTGGGGAACAGTTGCTTGACCAGCCGGTCGCCCTGGGCGGGCGAGAGCCCGTTGTTGCGGTACGCCTGGAACAGCACGTCGCCCCACTGCCCGTTCCAGGGGACGGCCAGGTTCGCGTGCAGGTCGAGCAGGTGGTCGTAGAATTCCGGCGAGGAGCCGGCGCGGCGCATCCACGTCGACCGATGCTCGTCGCCGGACGGACCGGGATTGTTGCGGGCGAAGCCGGCGATCCAGCCGACGGGGGCGGCGTCATAGAACCACGCGGTCCAGGGGAAATGGATGACCATGAGCGTCAGCATCCCCAGCGCCGGCACCAGCAGCACGCCCGCGGGGGCGGCCACCCACCGGTTGGCGCGCCGGCGGGAATGGGTGACCGCGCCCCGCGCCGCCAGGTTCGCGCCGCACTCGCTGCACCGCTGGACGCCTTCGGGGCGCTTCGAGACGTCGTACCCGCACTTGCGGCACGTTGGCGGCAACGCCTCCCGGCGCCAGCGCAGGCCCCAGACCAGCAACCCGACGAGCGCGCCCGTCATGGCGAACGTAAGCAGCAGGGGGAAGAAGGAGTAGGAAAGACTCATGAGTGACCGCTGTGGTCCGCCCGGCCCAGAGGCGGAGAGGCTTGTGGATTGATGATTGGAATTTGAACGGCGCGACCGCGGCGCCTTTCAAGTCTTCAATCCTCAATCTTCAAGCGCCACCCCACCCCCGCCCCGGCGCGTCGCATCGCGAGAGGGAGCGCGTCGCGCGCTTGCCTGCCTTCACGGGCCCCGCTTGCCAGCGCCGGATCGCGCCCATAGATTCACCGCCCGCATGGCCAAGTCAACAATCGGCGTCACCCTGCTCGGGTGCGGCACCGTGGGCGGCGGGGTGGTCAACATCCTGCTGCGGCAGCGCGAGCTGCTGCGGCAGCGCACCGGCATCGAGTTCGCGCTGCGGCACGTGGTGGTCAAGGGGCGCGAGGACTACCCGCCGGACGCCGACGAGCTGCCCATGTCCACCGACGCCAACGCCGCCATCGACGACCCGGCCACCGACGTGGTCATCGAGTTGATCGGCGGGACCGGCGTCGCCTTCTCATTCGTCGAGCGGGCGCTGCGCGCGGGCAAATCCGTCGTCACCGCCAACAAGGCGCTGCTGGCCGCCCGTGGGACCGAGCTGTTCGCGCTGGCGCGGCAGCACAACGCGACCATCGCGTTCGAGGCGTCGGCGGGCGGCGGGATCCCGATCATCGACGTCCTCCAGCGCGGGCTGATCGCCAACCGCGTGGACGCCCTGCTCGGCATCGTCAACGGCACCTGCAACTTCATCCTCTCGCAGATGACCCAGAAGGGGTGGAGCTACGGACAGGCGCTGAAGGAAGCGCAGGCCCAGGGGTTCGCCGAGGCCAACCCCACCATGGACGTCAGCGGGCGCGATTCAGCGCAGAAGCTGGCGATCCTGGCGTCGCTGGCGTTCAACGTGAAGATCGATGAGGCGGACATCCACCTCGAAGGGATCGACAAGCTCGACGCCGCCGACATCACCTTCGCCGAAGAACTGGGCTACGTCGTCAAGCTGCTCGCCATCGCCGAGCGCGCCCGCGTGGGCGAGCGCCCGGCGGAGCACCAGCAGGACCCGATCTCGCTGCGCGTCCACCCGACGCTGGTGCACAAGAGCGATTTGCTGGCGCAGGTGTCGGGATCGTTCAACGCCATCAGCTTCTACGGCCACGCCCTGGGCCACGCGCTGTTCTACGGCCGCGGCGCCGGGCGCATGCCGACGGCGTCGGCGGTGGTGTCCGACCTGGTCGGCGTCGCGCTCGGCACGACCGCCGAGCAGTTCAGGCGCGTCAACGTCTTCTTCGACCAAACCCCGCGCGCGCGCGTGCTGCCCTTTGACGACCTGCGCTCGCGCTACTACCTCCGCCTGACCGCCAAAGACCAGCCGGGCGTGCTGGCGCAGGTGACGAAGGTGCTGGGGGATCAGCAGATCTCGCTGGCGTCGTTCCTCCAGCACGAGATTTCCGAGTCCTCCGGCTCCGTGCCGCTCGTGCTGACGACGCACCAGGCGCAGGAAGGCTCAATTCAAACCGCGCTGAGGCAGATCGACGCGCTGCAGGCCATCACCGCCCCGAGCGTCTGCCTGCGCATCATCGATCAGCCGAAGGAATTCGCCGGCGCGTGAAGACCGTTGGCGGCGGCGGGTGCGATCCAATGTGTCGAGGCGCGGCGGCCGCGCTACGCGCCCTGGCTTGACAGCGGCTCGATCGAAGCGATGTGCAGGAGCGAGAGGATCTTGAACTCCGCCGGCACCCCGTCCTCGGCCGCGCCCACGCCGATCAGCAGGCTGGTGCGCGTCAGCATGGCCATCTCCGGGTGGCGAACTCAAACGATTGCCCGCTGGAGAGCGTCACCTTCACAGGCTCGAACGGCCGCCGCGAGAGCACCTCACGGAGGGTCTGAACCGTCATCGCCTCCTCCTACCACGGGTTGATCCTAAGCGGCCCGGCGGGCCGGCGCCGTCATTGCCGCAGCTTCTTAATCGTCTCGGCGTCGACGCCGCGAAAGCGGAGCCGGCGCAGCTCGTCGACGGTGAGCAGCTCCTTGCCGGGCGAGGCGGCGGCGGCGGCGTACTCGGCGTCGACGCCGCTGAAGCGCAAGCTTCGCAGCTCGCCGGCGCTGAACCGATAGCCCGCCCTTCGCATCGCCACCGCGTACTCGGCGTCCACCCCGCCGAAGCGCAGGCTGCGCAGCTCGTCGGTGGTGAAGGCGTAGCCCGCGGCGCGCAGCTTCTCGGCGTACTCCGACGGGACGCCGCTGAAGCGCACGCTCCGCAGCTCGTCGACGCCGAGCTGGTACCCCGCACCGCGCCAGCCCGCGGCGTAGTCGGGGGCGACGCCGGAGAAGCGCAGGCTGCGCAGTTGATCGGCGGAGAAGTGGTAGTCGGCCTCGCGGTACTGCTTCGCCCAGGCGACCTCCACGCCGCTGAAGCGAAGGCTGCGCAGCTCGTCGGCGCTGAACGTGTAGCCTGCGTCGCGCATGCCGACGGCGTAGTCGGCGCTCACGCCGCTGAAGCGCAGCGAGAGCAGGTCGGCGACGGAGAAGGAACACCCCGCCCCGATCACCCGCCGGGCGAAATCCAGCCGCAGGTCCGCCAGCGCCAGCTCGAGCGCGTGCTGGGTCGAGATCGGCTCGCGCGCCAGCGTCGCGAGTTCCTTCACGTACGCCTCGCTCGCGTCGAAGCGCGCGTCGCCGCTGCCCTTGCCGTCCTGAAACTGCCCGGTGAAGCGAAGCGTCCCCGCCTCGCGGGCGAAGGAGCAATCAATCGGCCCGTCGCGCCCGGCGGCCATCGCCAGCTCGCCAAGATCGCTGGTGGGCATGGAGAAGTTGTGCCGCGACGTGGACCCTGGCGCGTCATGGGTGACGACCGAGACCTGCACCGCGCCGCCATCCCGCGGTCGGGCGATGGCGGCGTCCCATTGGCCCACCAGCGCCGCCGGCTGGCCGTCGGCGGGGCGCAGGTCGATCAGGTCAATTCGCGGCCCCGTCCGCGCATCTTCCGCGATGCTGCCCGCGCCGCCGCCGCTCGCGCCGCCGCCCCGCGAGCGCGCGTCGCACCCGCCCCACGCGCCCCCCAGCGCAAGCGCCGCGACCATCGCGCACGTCAGATTGAACCGGAGCATCCCGCACGTCGCGCGCTCGCGCATCGCAGCCTCCCGTTGACCCGTTTGAAGTGCCGGCGAATGATAACCGCCCGACCGTCCTGACAACCATCCTGGCCGAAAGTTGGTGACATGGGCACGAACACCGCTCCCGCGACGCCGCGCCCGCGCACGACGCGGGTGAAGATCTGCTGCATCGCCTCGATCGACGAGGCCCGGCTGGCAATCGCCTGCGGCGCCAGCGCGATCGGGCTGGTGTCGGCGATGCCGAGCGGGCCGGGGCCGATCGATGAGGGGTTGATCGCGGAGATCGCCGAGACGGTCCCGCCGGGGGTGGCGACGTTCCTGCTGACGTGCCAGACGTCGCCCGAGCGGATCGTCGAGCAACAGCGGCGGACGGGCGCCAACACCCTCCAGCTCTGCGACCGCCTCGCCCCCGCGCCCGCCGAGGCGACGCGCGCGTATGAGGTGCTGCGAGCGGCGATGCCCGGCGTCGCGCTCGTGCAGGTGATCCACGTGCGCGGGCGGGAATCAGTCGACGAAGCCTTGGCCATCGCCCCCCACGTGAACGCCCTGCTGCTGGACTCGGGGAACCAGGACCTCGCCGTCAAAGAGCTCGGCGGCACCGGGCGGGTACACGACTGGTCGCTCAGCGCGGAAATCGTGCGCGCCGCCAACCGCCCGGTCTTCCTCGCGGGCGGCCTGCGCCCGGACAACGCCGCCGCCGCCATCGAGACCGTCCGCCCTTACGGCCTCGACGTCTGCACCGGCCTGCGCACCAACGGCCGCCTGGACGAGGCGAAGGTGGAGGCGTTCATGAAGTCCGTCGCGCGCTCGGCGATGCCTCTTTGACATCTGACAAGCGACCCGTGACAACTCACCGCTCATGAAGTACGCGATCATCATCCCCGACGGCGCGGCCGACGAACCGCTTGCGGAGCTGGGCGGCAAGACGCCGCTGGAGGCGGCGCGCACGCCCAACATGGACCGCATCGCCGCCGAGGGGCGCGTCGGGCTGGTCCGGACGATTCCCGAGGGGTTCGAGAGCGGCAGCGACGTCGCGACCATGTGCCTGCTCGGCTACGACCCGCGGCAGTACCACACGGGCCGGGCGCCGCTGGAGGCGGCGGCGCAGAACATCCCGCTCGCGCCGACCGACTGGGTCTTCCGCTGCAACCTCGTCACGATCGTCGACGGCATCATGAAGGACCACTCCGCCGGCGGGATCTCCGACGCCGAGGCGCAGCAGCTCATTCGCGAGCTGGCCCGGCAGGTCGCCGCCGGCGGGCCGGGCGGGTTTGAGTTTTACACCGGCGTGAGCTACCGCAACCTGCTGGTCTACCGCGGCCACGAACCGTTCGAAGTCCAGACCAAGCCGCCGCACGAGATCCCCGACGAGCCGGCGCAGAAGTGGGTGCCGAAGGGGAAGGGATCGGAAATCCTGCGCGGGATCATGGACCGCTCGCGCGAGCTGTTCGAGCGGCACGAGATCAACGACGTTCGCCGGCAGACCGGGCACAACCCCGCGTCGCAGGTCTGGCTCTGGGGGCAGGGGCACGCGCCAAGCATGGCGAGCTTCAAGCAGAAGTTCGGCGTGGAGAAGGGCGCGATGATCACCGGCGTGGACCTGCTGCGCGGGCTGGCGGCGCTGCTGGGGTGGGACAACCTTGCGGTGGACGGGATGACCAGCTTCCACGACACGAATTACGTCGGCCAGGGCGAGGCGACCGCGGCCGCGCTCGATTCCTACGACATCGTCTTCTCGCACATCGAGGCGCCCGACGAGGCATCGCACCAGGCGGACTGGCAAACCAAGGTCGCCGCCATCGAGGCGATCGACGAGCACGTCGTCGGCCCGGTGCTGGCCAAGCTGCGGACGTTCGAAGAGTGGCGCATCCTGGTCATGCCCGACCACCCGACCAACATCGCCACCCGCAAGCACGGCTATGCCCCGACCCTCTTCGGCATGGCCGGCACGCGGGTGAAGTACCACCGCCCCGGCCCGTACACCGAGAAGCACGCGGCGGCGAGCGACCTGAAGATCGAGCGGGGGCACGAGCTGATGGAGTTCTTCCTCCGCAGCGGAAACACCTGACGCCCGCCAAAGCGCCTTGGCCCGCTTCGCCGCGGACAAGTCAGGCCGAACCGCCGCCGGCGCAGCACGCGGGGCGAATCACGTGGGGCGCAGCACGCGAGGGAACGGTAGTGACCGAGCCGATCATCCTGCACGTCGATTACACCTTCGACGACCTGCGCGAGCTGAACGTGGCGCACGCGAAGCGCGAGCGCGGGCGGCACTGGTGGGTGTCGGTCGTGGTGCTGGCGATGGTGATCGTCATCGTGGTGGTGCTCCCGCAGCTCAGCCGGGCGCTGGCGCCCCCCACCGCGCCCGCCCCGCCGCCGCCGGCCGCCAGCGCGACGCCGCTGCGCGACGTCTGCCTCCCGCTGCTGCCTTACGTGTTGATGCTGGTGACCATCGTCGTGCTGGTGAAGGTGTACGCGCGGTCCGTCTACAAGCGCGCGTTCGACGAGCGAAACCCGCTCCAGCGGCGGCACGTGATCGAGCTGTCGCCGCGGGGCGTGACGTCCAGCGAGCCGCTGGCCCGGCACGAGTACGCGTGGGAAGCGTTCAACCGCTGGATCGAGTCGCCCAACCTGCTGCTGCTCTACCTGTCGCACAACATGATGCTGCCGCTGCCCAAGCGGGCGTTCGCGTCGCCGGAGGAAGTGGAGCGCTGCCGCGCGCTGCTGCGGGCGATGATCGACACGCCGCGCTCCGCGCGGCAGGCGTTCGAGGTGTTGCCGGCGCCGAGCGCCGCGCCATTGCCGGTGCCGCCGCTGCCGCTGCCGATCCCACCATTGCCCGCTGCGCCGTTGCCGGTGCCGCCGGTGCCGCCGGTGCCGCCGAAGGGCGACGGTGAATGAGCCTGCGACCGCGCGTCGCTCGCTGTGGATGCGCACCGTTGGGCCGGCGCGGGCGGCGGGGGTATCCTTGGCGGGCATGACCGGCGAGTTCGCCTACACGATCCAGGACCTGAAGGAAGGGATGGCCGCGCACGCGCGGGCGCGGGCGCGGCGGTCGGACAACCCCATCGCCGCATCGGGGTGGCGGGCGAACCTGGTGTGGTACGCCGTCATCGCGGCGGTGGTGGCGGCCTTCTACTGGGGGAACCTGGTGCCGGTGCGCGGCGGCGCGGGGAACAGCCCGGCGATCATCCTGGCGGCCATCGCGGCGACGGTCGTGCTGCTCGCGCTCGTCTTCTGGTTCGCCGGGCGCGGGCGGGCGACACGCGACGAAGCGCCGGTCGAGCAGTACGTCGAGCCGGGAAACATCGGCGGCGCCCCCGGGCTGCGCGGGCTGGCGGGATGGGTGTTATTCGTCGGCCTGGCAGCCGCCATGCTCTACTACCTGAACCGTGGCCCCGGGCGCGCGGCGCCCGCCACGCCGCCGATCATTCCGCCGCCCGGGCAGTCGATGTGGGCGACGTTCCTGGTCCCGATGGCGCCGTGGCTGCTGATCTTCGCGATCGTTTGGGTCTTCATCTTCGTGCAGGTCCGGATGCGCTCGGCCAAGGC
>DASQDR010000257.1:0-12707 GCA_035634055.1 Tepidisphaeraceae bacterium
TAGTCGCCGACGAAGACGCCGCGGATCCAGATCCGGCGGAAGAACAGGGCGGCGGTGTTGAACTGCGGCACCGGCCCCGCGAGCCGCCCGATCACGGCGACCTTGCCGTTGCGGCCGAGCGTGTCGAGCAGGTCGGAGAACCCCTCGCCACCGACGTTGTCGATCGCCAGGTCCACCTTGCGGTCGCCAAGGTGCTCCTTGAGGCGCTTGCGCCAGGTGGCGTCGGCGGGATCATAGACCGCCTTGGCGCCCAGGCGCAGCAGCGCGTCGCGCTTGGCGTCACCGCGCGACAGGCCGATAACGTGGTGGCCCATCGCGGCGCCGAGTTGGATGGTCGCGACACCGACCCCGCCGGATGCGCCGGTGACGAGGACGACCGAATCGTCCGGCAGCGGCTCGCACCACTGCGTCATCGCCTGGTAGGCCGTCAGGTAAACCAGCGGCGCGCCCGCCGCCTGCGGCTGGGTCCACCCCGGCGGCGGCGGGGCGAGCGAGGCGACCGGCACCGCCACCTTCTCCGCCAGCGTGCCGTGACGGTTCACGCCGATCTCGCTGCGCAGCAGCACCGCCGCGTCGCCCGCCTTGAAGTTCGTCACGCCCGCGCCTACCGCCTGGACCGTGCCGATCCCGTCGCGACCGAGCACGTGCGGCAACGTCGGGCGGGCGGGGTACTGGCCTTCCGCCAGGTAGTAGTCCGCCGGGTTGAGCGCCGCGTAATGAACGCGCAGCACGACCTCCCCGCCGGCGGGCGCGGGATCGGGAAGCTCGCCAAGCTTCAGCTTGTCGAGCCCGCCAAGACCTTCGAGCAGCCACGCGCGCATGGGGAGCCTCCATCAAGTTCGTCCACGTCGCCACCGGCCCGCAGTCGCGAATCACAACTAAACAAACGACCCGCTCAGTTTCGCTCGTTCAAGAGCGCCGCCGGCTGCCCTTCGCCTCCGGTTTGGCGCTCAGCGGATCTTCCGGCCATGCGTGCTTTGGGTAACGCACGCGCAGGTCCTTGCGAACCTGAAAATACGTCGTGGACCAGAAGCTCCGCAGGTCATCGGTGATCTGCACCGGGCGGTAGTTGGGCCCGAGCAGGTGAAGGCGCACCGGCACGCGACCGCCGGCGACGCGCGGCGTTTCGATCATGCCGAACAGCTCCTGCAACCGGACGGCCAGCACCGGCGGCTGCGCGATGACGTCGTTCTGCGGCGGGTAATCGAGCTTGATGCGGTTGCCCGTCGGCACCTCGATCGACTCGGGCGCTTCGGCCTCCATCAGTCGGTCCAGCGGGTACTGGAGAAGCCCTTGGAGCGCCGGCAGCAGCGCCGGCGCGAGCTGCGACACCGACCGCTTCCCGCCCACCGCGCCGCTCACCACCTCGCGCGCCGTCGCGTCGCCAATGGCGGGCCAACCCTTGTCCGGCATCGCCTTGCCCAATAGCGCCAGGCGCGCCAACCAGCGCTCGGCGCGCTCGTCGCGGCGCAGCAGGTCCCAGGCGCGCGGCGTCGCCCACTCCGCCAGCACGCGCTCGGCGGTGGCGGCATCGACGGCGGCGTCGGAGTGCTCGCGCAGCGCGAGGTCGCGATAGAGCACCGTCTCGACGCCAACGACGCGATCGCGCCCCTCGTCGTAGACCGCCTCAGTCCGCCGGCGGATCTCCTGCGGGAACATCGCCTCCAGCCACTCGACCTGGACCTTGCTGGCAATGCGCACGACCGCCTCGCGCGAGGGGTTGCGCTCATCCTGCCGGGGGTCGAGGGCGAGGAAGAAGTCGGCCGTGCGCACGCCCGATTCCGGCGCCAGCCGCACGCCCGATCCGCCGACCATCACGCCCGCCGAGGGATCGATTGAGCGCCGGCGGCAGACGCGGTCGGGGTAGGCCCACAGGGGCAGGCGGAGCAACGCGTCATCGCCGTAGTGGGCGGCCGCCGCCTCCTCACGTGGCTTGGGCGTCCCGCCCGAGCGCGCCCGCGGAGCGGCCGACGAGGAGGACGCTTCGCCATCAGTTTGACTGCCCGAGGCGGAGGATGCGGCTGGCCGCCGCGGATGCACGGGCGAGGCGCCCGTGCCACGGTCCGAGATCCGCCGCGCCGTTCGTTCCAATTCGTCGCGCGCCTGCATGACCTGCCGCAGCGCGGCTTGATCTACGTCGGCGTCGCGGCGGCGGGATTCGAGGAGGTCCAGCCGCTCGAGCAGGTCCGAATCGGTCTGCACGCGCGCGTGCCGCTCGCTGGGGTGCAGGTCGGTGCGGGGGCGGAGGATGTCCTTCTCGCTCAGCAGCGCGGCGACGCTCGCCCCCTCGCGCACGAGCCCGAGTTCCGCCGCCGCCACGAGCAATCGCCCGAGGCGCGGGTGCGCCGGCAGCGCGAGCAGTTGCCGGCCGAGCGCGGTGATCTTGCCGCCCGCCTCAGCGGTGACGGCGCCGAGCATTTCCAGCAGCCGCTCGGCCGCCACGAGGGCGCGCTCGTCGGGCGGGTCGTACCAGCCGAACTTCCGCGGGTCGGGGTGCCCCCACGCGTGCAGGGCCAGCACCGTTTGCGTCAGGTCGACGCGGCGCACCTCGGGCGTCTCGAACGCGTCGAGGTTCTTGTCCTCAACCGCCGACCATAAGCGGACGCACCGGCCGGGCGCGGTGCGCCCGGCCCGGCCGGCGCGTTGGGTTGCGCTGGCGCGGCTGATGCGCTTCAGCTCCAGGCGGTCCATCCCGCGCTGCGCATCGAAGCCGGCGACGCGCGC
Source organism: Tepidisphaeraceae bacterium (assembly GCA_035634055.1). GTDB lineage: Bacteria > Planctomycetota > Phycisphaerae > Tepidisphaerales > Tepidisphaeraceae > JAICTV01. The sequence continues at coordinate 2,725 of DASQDR010000257.1, forward strand.
GAGCCCGCTGTCGATCACCGTGCGCACGCCGTCGATGGTCAATGACGTCTCGGCGATGTTGGTGGCGACGACGACCTTCCGCCGCCGCCCCCGCGCCGGCCTGAGGGCGGCGAACTGCTCGTCGCTGGCGAGCTGCCCGTGCAGCGGCAGCACGAGCAGGCCGTCGCGCCGCGCCAGCGGCTCGAGCGCGTCCATCGTTCGGTTGATCTCGCCGACGCCGGGCATGAAGACCAGCACGTCGCCCGCGCCGCCCTCACCCGCGCCGCCGTCACCCGCGCCGCTGTCGCCCGCGCCGTCATCGGCAGCGCCGGCAGCGCCGGCAGCGCCGCCGCTTTCGCCGCCCGCCGGTTCGGCGACGATCGCCGCCACCCGCGCCGGCAGGTCCAGCCGGTGGACCGCGCCGGCGTGCTCGACGCTCACCGGGTACGTTCGGCCCACGCTGCGCACGATCGGACAGTCCCCGAGAAAGCGCGACACCGGCTCGGCCTCCAGCGTGGCGGACATCACCACCAGGTGCAGGTCCGGGCGGACCGTCTGCTGCACCTCCCGCAGCAGCGCGACGGCCAGGTCGGTGTGCAGGCTGCGCTCGTGGAACTCATCGAGGATCACGCAGCCGACGCCCTCGAGGATCGGGTCGTCGAGCAGTTGCCGCGCCAGCACGCCCTCGGTCATCACGTGCAGCCGCGTGTCGGCGGAGATGCGACGCTCGAAGCGGATCTGGTAGCCGACCTCGCGCCCGAGCTGCCAGCCATTTTCCTCGGCGATGCGGCTCGCCGCCGCCCGCGCCGCGACGCGCCGCGGCTGGAGCAGCACGACGTTGGGGTGCTCGTCCGACAGCAGCTTCTGCTTCACGATCGCCGGCGGCACCCGCGTCGTCTTCCCCGCGCCCGGCTCGGCCACCAGCACGAGCGAACGGTGCGCGCGCAGCTCGGCCAACACCTGCGGGACGACGATGTCGATCGGCAGCGGGACCATGTCGCCGGCGGATGATAGTGCGGCGGCGGCGGCGGTTCGACGGCGGCGCGGTGGGCGATGCGACGTTGCCGCCCGCGCGGCGGGGCGGCCCGCTCGAAGACTACGGACGCCTGCACACGTGGCTTGCGCATCTTGCCCGAGCGCCCGCAGCGCCAGCCGCTCGGTCCCGCGCGATCCGCTCTCGCGGAAAACGCTCGGGCGGGACGCCCAGGGCACGGGCGTGCCGGCGGTCGCACTGGCCAATGGTTCCGGGATTGGCGGGGCGCGGGCGGGCGGGACACGCGAGCGACCGGCGGGCGGCTACAGCACGCCGGTCTGCCGGCCGAGGGTGCTGTCGATGAGGAAGTAGTCGTCGCCGTCGATGCGGCCGTTGTAGTCGAAGTCGCCGCGCGGCCAGGTGCTGGCTGCGGGGGCGCTGGCGTGGGTGTCGATGGCGAAGTAGTCGTCGCCGTTGATCCGGCCGTTGAGGTCCGCGTCGCCGGCGTAGGTGTACTTCACCAGCACGTCGGCCGCGCCGACGGTCTGGCCGTTCCAGAGCGCGGTCTGGCCGTCAGCAAGGTTGAGCGCGACGCCTGCCGTGGCCGCGCCCAGGGGGGTGGTGCCCGACTGCGACGCGGGCATGGAGGTCACGATTCCCGCGCCGGACCAACTGGAGCCGGCGCGCCCGGAGGCGATCAGCCCCAGCGCGCCGGTGTAGCTCGAACCGTCACGCGAGCCGAGGTCGCCGGCCTTCCAAATCAGATCGTTGTCTCTCAGGTCGAGTTGCCCGGCCACCGCCAGGCCGGTGACCACGAGCACCTTGGCGCCGCCGGCGGCGAGGGTGGCGGCGCCGTCGATGTCGAGGTCGCCGAGGTGCTGCGTCGCGTTGAAGACCGCGGCGGCGCCGGGCGCGACGGAGAAGTCGATGCCAGGCGTGGCGGCGCCCAGGTCGCCACCGAGCGTGAGCGTTCCCGCCGCCACGTGGACCGCGTCGCCGCCGCCGCCGTTGCCGTTGAAGGCGATCGTGGTCGCCAGCGCGCCGCTGGTGGTGACCGTGTCGTCGCCGGTGGTGCCGTCGCCGATGATCGAAGAGAACTCGGCGGTGGCGAACGAGAGTGTCTCGCCGCCCTGCGTCACGTCCAGGTTCGCGCCGTTGACCGTCAGCGCGATCGTGCCGCCGGGCGCGAGGAAGTCGGCCCGCAGCGCGCCGCCGCTGACGTGGGCAAACGGGGCGGAGAAGGCGAAGGTGCCGATGGTTCCGGCGGGGCGGGCGTTGCCGGCGAGGTCGGCGATCTGGTTGGCGTTCTGCTTCACGCTGTAGGCGCCGGCGTCGGCCGCGCTCCAGGCGCCGCCGGGGGCGGCGACGCGGTAGGTGGCGGTTCGCGTTGACCCGCCGCCGGCGCCGCTGGCGATCAGCGTCGCGTCGGCGCTGAAGCCGTGGGGGCCGGTCACGGTGATGTCGCCGTCGTCGAGCGTGAAGATCACGCCGTCATCCAGGCCGGTGTAGGTGACGAAGAAGTCGAACGCGCCCGCGCCGCCGGTCGGCGCCTGGCCGGCGGCCAGGGACGCGCCGGGCGCGACGGTGTCGATGCGCGCGATGAGGGCGGCGGTGGTGGTGACGTTGCCGGCGGCGTCGGTGCCGACGACGGTCACCGAGTACAGGCCGTCCGCCAGCGCCGCGGCCGGCGCGAAGCTGTACGTGCCGTTTCCGTCGGCGTCGCTGCCGACCTCGATCCCGTCGATCAGGAACGTCAGCGGCACGCCCGCCTCGGCGGTGCCGGTGAAGACGGGTAGCGTGTTGCTGGTGGCGTTGTCGCTGTCGTAAACGCCGGTGTCGCTGGCGGCGGTCATGTCCGGCTTGCTGACGGCCGGGCCGGTGGTGTCGATCGTGAGGGTGCGGGCGGTGCCGGCCAGCGACTCAACGTTGCCCGGCTCCTGCTGCGTCGCGTGGACGCCGTACGTCCCCTCCGCCAGCGCGCCCGAAGGCGTGAGCGACACGTTGCCCGCGCCGTCCGCGACGGCCGTGGCGGCCAGGGCGCCGTTGAGGTACAGGCGGACGGTCGAGCCGGCGACGATCCCGGTCGGCTTGAAGACCAGCGGCTTGCCCGACGAATTATCGTGGTAGGTGGCCAGGTCGTTGTCGTACCGCCCGGTGTCGCTGGCGGTCGCCAGCAAGACCCCGCCCGGCGGCGCCGAGCGCGCCTCGGCGGTCACTTCGGCAGAGACGGCTCCTTCGTTGCCGGACGTGTCCTCCGCCGAGATCACGTAGTAGTACCGCTGCCCCGGCGTGACGGTGGAATCCGTGTAGTTGCCCGCCGACCCGGTGGCGGTCGGCGTCGCCACCTGCGTGTACGGCCCGCCGGAAGTTGTCGCGCGGTAGATGTGCCAGCGCCAGACGTCGGTCGCCGTCGAGTCGTAGTAGACGGTGATGGTGGTGGAGGTCGCGCCCGGGTTGAGGTTGCGCGCCGGCGGGGCGGCGGTGTCGATGATGACCGAAAGGGCGGGCGAGGCGGCGCTGACGTTCCCGGCCGAGTCGGTCACGGTCACGGTGAACGCGCGCGTGCCCGCCGCCACGGCGCTGGTCGGCGCGACGGAATAGGTCCCGCCGGAAACCGGCGCGGTGCCGACGGGCGAGCCGTCGACCAGCAGCGTCACGGTTCCCGCCTCGGCCGAGCCGGTGAACGCCGGGGTCGTCGCCTTGGTGCGGTTGTCGGTGGTGGACGAGCCAGAATCGCTGCCGGCGGCCAGGTCCGGCGCGGGCGGGGTGGCTGCGACGGTGTCGATGGTCACCGGCAGCGCCGCCGACGGCGCCGATTCGGCTCCGCCGGGCAGCGTCATCGTCGCCGTCACGTTGCGCGTGCCGTCGGCCAGCGTGATCAGCGCATTGGTGTTGACGGTGGTGGTGGCGCCGCTCGCCTGGGCAGAGCCGATGGCGACGCCGTCGCTGTAGATCGTGACCGTCGCGCCGGCGACGGTGCCGGTGACGGAGAACTGGAGCGACTTGCCGCTGGCGTTGTTGCGGTTGGTGCGGTTGTCGTTGGTGCTCGATCCGGAATCGCTGCCGGCGGCAAGATCGGGCGCGGCCGGCGCGGCGCCGGGCGCGGGCGACGACTTGAAGAAGGCCATCGTCCCCGCCATCACCGCGTTGCGCGCGGCGACGGTGGTGAGGGTCTCGAAGGGGAAGCCCATGGTGATGACGCGCGTGTTGCCGGTGCTGCCCCCGGCGTACTGTACGGCGGCGATCCCGCCGGTGCTGTAGTTCATCGCCGCCGTCGAGCCGCCGCTGACGGTCAGCACGTCCGGCGTCCCCACGTCGTAGGTGCCGCTGGCGCCCTCGGCCGCTCCGTTGTCGAACGTGATCGAGCCGACCGAGGCGAACGCGGAGTTGCCCAGGCCGCTGGCGGCGTAGGTGCCGGCGTCGTCGCTGGCGTCGTAGTTGCCCGCCGCGTCGCTGGCGTAACCCGCGCGCAGCGGGTTGGTCATGAACTGCGCGCCCCCGCCCGCCTGGACCAGGTCCCAGCCGAGCTCCGCGCCGCTGACCAGCAGCTTGCCGCCGGCGTTGAGATAGCTGGTGATGCGCGACTGCTCGGTGGCGCTGAAGGTGTCGTCCGCGGTCGATTCCTCGCCGCTGATCCACAGGACGTACTGGTAGTCGGCGAGGTTGATCACGTTCGACGCCACCTCCTCGTTCTGCGCGAACTCGAACCCGAGGTTCGGGTCGTACGCCTTGAGGGCCTCTGCGTAGGCGATCACGTAGTCGCGCGTGTTCTGGTAGCGGTAGCGCACGCGCTCGGTGGTGCCGGCGCCGTAGGCGATCGTGTCGTTGGCGGTGCGGTCGAAGCGGTCGAACCCGTTGACGATCAGCACGGGCGCGCGCTGGGCGGGCATGGGGTGGGCGGCGACGACGTCGCGCGTGAGCGATTCGCCGCCAGCGTTGACCGCCACCACCTTGAAGTAGGTCGGCGCGTTGGTGGGCAGGCCGGTGAGGGTGTGCGTGGTGACGTTGCCCAGGACGATGACGTCACTCCAGGCCAGGCCGTTAGCGGAGGTGTAGACCTTGTAGCTGGTGGCCGCGCCCGAGCCGCCGGTCGCGGTGCCGGTTCCGGGGGCGGTCCAGGTGAGGGTGACGGCGCCGGCGGCGGTGGTGGTGGCGCGCACGGCGGTGGGGACGTCGGGCAGCAGCGTGGTCGCCGCGCCGTTGAGGAACTTCGCCGTCGCCTGGTACGCCGCCCGCGCGACGTGGTTGCGCACCTTGGGGTCGCGCAGGAGCTGGGCGTCGGTGGCGTTGTCGTGGAAGGCGACCTCCAGCAGCGTGGCGTCGAACTCCCCGGCGATCGAGCCGTTGCTGATCTCGCCGTACACGCCGCTGAGCGTGTTGCTGTAGTTGCCCCAGGTGTGCTCGATCAGCTGCGCGTTGCCTAGGGCGATCAGGTCGCCCTCCACCTCGGCACTCATGGCGTTGGCCCAGGCGGACTGGTTGGGCGTCGGGTTGGACGAGTGGATCAGCGACGTGGTGCCGCGCGTGGTGCCGTTGAAGGCGTTGGAGTGGATCGAGAGGAAGATTCGGTCCTTGATCGTCCCCTGGGTGTGGTCGTTCATGTACGCCGCCCAGCGCGGCGGGGCGCCGATGTTGGCGTCGTAGTCGCCGGAGATGCCGCCGTCGACGTTGCTCGCCGCGGCAAGGGTGCCGCTGGCGGTGTAGCCGCGCGAGCGGTAGAGCCAGTAGAGCGCCGCCTCGTCCTCGCGCGGCTTGCCGGAGATCCCGCCGCCGGAGCTGTAGTCCCCCATTCCGTTGCCGAAGCGGATTGCGTCGGCCACGACCGCGCCCACCTGGTCGCTGCGGTTGGAGATCTCCACGTTGCCGCCGGCGCCGGCGTCGAAGTAGTAGGTGCCGAGGTAGATCCACCCCTTGCCGGTGTACTTGTGGTTGACCTTCACCTCCTGCGAGCCGCCGGCGGAGTTGATGCGGTAGACCTGGTTGGTGATGCGGTTGTCGCCGTTGTTCACCCAGGTGTAGACCGGGTAATACCCCGCCGCGGCGATGGTGGGGGTGAAGCGGGCGACGTGCGTCTCGGTGGTGCTGGCACTGATGTGGCGATACCGATCGGCGGTGTCGGTGCCGCCGGTGTTGCTCCAGTAGGTGCTGCTCGCGGTGTTGGTCGACCACGCGCCCAATGGGGTGCTGAAGCCGGCGTCGTGGTTGTCGACGATCACCTGCGCGGTCTGGTGACCGATCGGTCGTGTGGGGACGACGGTCGCGCCAGCGTTGAGCAGGTACTGCGCGTAGTAGCTGATCTGGTCCTGGGTCTGGAAGTCCTCCACCAGCGCGTTGTTGTTGCCGCGCTGCGTGCCCCAGAAGGGCGCACCGGTGCTGGGGACGGTCCAGGTCCACCCGTGGCCGGCCGACAGGTAGGCGACCTTCCCCGCCAGCCCGCCGGTGGGCGCGGGGGTGGTCAGGGCGGCGGCTTGCGGGCCGACGGCGGCCAGGCGGGCTCCGTCCTGCGCGGCCGACAGCTGAAGCTCCTGGCGCGACTTGGGCCCGAGCTTCTCCTTCCTCGCCCCGGCGCCGAACAGCCCCAGCTGCGCGCTGCTGCCGTCGTCGGGGGCGGCCTGGTGCAGGTGGACCATCTGCTGGTTGCTCGCCGGATCGATGTAGTCATGGCCGACCTGGCAGAGCAGGCGGCGACCCTCGAGCGTTTCGACCGTGCAGGCGACGGCGCGGGCGACCCGACCGGCAGGGATGAGCCCGGCGAGACGGCGCGCGGAGCGCGCTGCCGCCAAAGGCGCGGGGACGGCGGCGATCGGCCGGCGGTGCGGTCGGCGTGGCATGTCCTTGCGGCTCTCCCTCTCTCCCGCCGAGCGGCACCGGGTCCGGCCACTCGGCGAGCTTTCATATTACAGCGGATTCGGGTCCCGCGTTCGCGGAATCTTTGGGCCGCGGGCCCGCCGGCGGCTCGCTGAGCCACCCGGCGCCTTCCCCGGACGCCGCCGCCCCTGTCTTTGGCTGCCCCTGCTACAATCCGCCCACCGATGACCGGCTTCGCGTTCCGCCTGCTCCACTGGCTCCTTTTGACGCTCTACCTGGTGCTGCCACTGGCGGCGCTGGCGTGGGCGTTTTACCGGCAGCGCAAGGGGCGGGCGGGGGCGGTGCCGGCGGTCACGCTGGTCTGCCTCGTCGGGCTCGGCATCTCCGTCACGCTCAACCTGATCTACGCCACCGGCACGCGCGGGCGCCCGACGCTGCCGCAGGTGGCGCTGGGGGCCTATTTCGCCACCGCGATGCTCCTGTTGCTGCGGCTGTTCGATTACGGGCTGCGGGCTGCGCTGCAAAAGCTGCTGCGGCTGAAGGATGCGCCGCCGGGGCGGTGGCGGGGCGCCCGCGTGCTGATGGCGGCCCTGGGGCGGGTCGCGGTGCTGTTCGCGGTCGCGCTGCCTTACGTGATGGCGACGGTCATGGTCTACCGCCCGAAAGTGCTGCCGCTGGACGACCCGCGGTCGCAGCTCGGCTTCGACTTCCAGCGCGTGGAGTTCACCGCCAGCGACGGCGTCAAGCTGGTCGGCTGGTGGATCCCCGCCCAGGCGCCCGCTCGCGGGCGCGGCCCGCGCGGGGAAGCACGGGGGGGAAGTGGCGGCGCGCCCGCGGCCGATGACTGGGGCACCGAGACCGCCCTGGTTTGCCACGGCCTGGCCGCCAGCAAGTCCAACCAGCTCTTGCTGGCGCGGCGGCTGGTCCCGGGCGGGGTGAACGTGCTGGCGTTCGACTTCCGCGCCCACGGGGAGAGCGGCGGGCAGCTCGCCAGCTTCGGCGCCCACGAGAAGCGCGACGTGCTGGCGGCGGCCGAGTGGGTGCGCTCGCGCCACCCGCAGCAGTCGCGGCGGATCTACGGCGTCGGGGCGAGCATGGGGGCAGCCGCCCTGATCTCCGCCGCCGCCGACCCCAGCCCCGCCGGCCAAAGCATCGACGCCATCGCCGCCTACGCGACCTACGACGACCTCTGGGACCTGACCGGCGGCATGGCCTCCGTGTACTTCGCGCCCCCGATGAACTGGCTGCTCCAGCGCATCGGGCTGCCCGTCGCCAGCGCCAGCGTCGGCGCCGACCTGCTGGACTACGCACCGGCCCGCGACATCCCGCGCGTCTGGCCGCGACCCATTTTGCTGATCCACGGGCAGCGCGACGAGGTGATTCCCTTCGCCCGCGGCCGGACGCTACTGGAGGCGGCGTCGCAGCCGAAGTATCACCTGTGGTACCCAGAGGGGAGCCACAACGACATCGTCGCCGACGAGCCGGCCGCCCGGATCGTCCTGGAGTTTTTCCGCCAGGCCCGGGCGGTGCCGGTGATTTGAGGCTGCCGCATCGGGGCGATCGGCCGTGCAGCCGCGTTGTCATCCCGAGCGTGCTCGCGCGTGTCATCCCGACGCGTACTCGCGAGGGATCTCGGGCTGGCCGCGATCGCTCGTGAACCCAAGACCTCTCGCGAGTACCCTCTCGGGTTGGGAGCGCTGGCAGCACCACGCGACCGGCGACGGCAGGGTGCCGTGCGCGCGCGCGAGCAGGCGCCAAGTTCTCCTGCCACGTCGCGTACGTGTCACAGGGCAGGGTGCCGTGCGCGCGCGCGAGCAGGCGCCGCTCCCCAAAGCGGCCTGGGCGTCTCGCCGGAGCGCTCACGGCGGCCAGCCGAGGCACAGACGGAACATGACCGACCGCGCCGACCCATCGACCCTCCTCTCCCGCCTGCAGCGCGAGTTCCCCAAGGCCAAGAAGCAGACGCTGAAGGAAATGGTGCAGCAGCGCCGCGTGCTGGTGAACGACCGCCCGGCGGGGAAGCTGTCGCAGCCGGTGGGCGTGCGCGACGCCGTCCGCGTGCTGTCGCGCGGCGCGGTCGCGCCGCCGCCCAGGGCGCCGTCGCTGCACCCGCTGAAGCTGGTGCACGAGGACGATGACCTGCTGGTGATCGACAAGCCGGCCGGGCTGCTGACCAGCACCGTGCCGAGCGAGAAGCGGCCGACGGCGCTGGCGATCGTCCGGCGCTACGTCGAGGCCAAGCACCCGCGGGCGCCGCGCACGCAGGTGCGCGTCGGGCTGATCCACCGGCTGGACAAGGAGGCGTCGGGGCTGCTGGTCTTCTCCAAGAGCCCCGAGGCGTACGAGTCGCTCAAGACGCAGTTCTTCCGCCACACCGTCGAGCGCGTGTACCAGGCGACGGTCGAGGGGACGCCCAAGCCGGCGGTGGGGCGGATGAACACCCGCCTGGTCGAGCACGCCGACGGCACCGTCCACTCCACCAAGGCCGAGGAGAAGGGCCAGCGCGCCATCACCGAATATGAGGTGATCAGGTCGGCCGACGGGCGGTCGGACGTGCGGGTCCGCTTGCAGACCGGCCGGAAGCACCAGATCCGCGTCCACTTCAGCGAGCGAGGCTGGCCGATCGTCGGCGACACCGTCTACGGTAAGAAACGTTCGCGCAAGCTCCCGCCCGTCAAGCTGATGTTGCGCGCGGTGCGGCTGTCGCTGGAGCACCCGCGCACCGGCGAGCGGATGACGTTCGACGCCGCGGTCAGTTAACGCCACCAGGTGACGCCGTCGCTTGGGACGCCACCGCGTGGCGCGCCCGTCGGCATTGACAGCAGGGGAGGCCTTTTCGGTAGACTGCCCGCCCCCCTTCTGGGTGGTCTATCGAGCTTGTCGCCCGCCCGCGGGGGGACACGTCGAGCAGTTCGCGGGGCACACGTGCGTGGAGGTGGCGTCATGGCCGTTGCTGAAGCCCAGTTCTCGTGTCAGTCGTGCGGGAAATCGTACAAGTGGAAGCCGGAGTTCGCCGGCCGCAAGGTCAAGTGCAAGTGCGGCACGGTCATGACCGCGCCGGCCAAGTCGCCGGCGCGCCCGGCGCCGCGGGAGGACGAGGACGGCCCGGACCTGGACGCGCTCTACTCGCTGGCGGACGAGGGGAAGTTGGCGGCGGCGGCCGCCCCGGCGGTCATCCGCTGCCCGTCGTGCCACGAGGAACTCGAGCCGGGCGCGGGGCTCT
>DASQDR010000258.1:0-4265 GCA_035634055.1 Tepidisphaeraceae bacterium
CGTCGAAGTCGTACGCGACCAGCGTGCCGTCGCGGCGGAGCGTGTTGAAGGTGCCGAAGTCGCCGTGAACCATCCCGTAATTCTGCGGCAGCCGCGGGCGGCGGGCCATCCACTGGACCAGGTCCTGGTACTCGCGCCGCGCGGCCTGCTCGGAGATCGGGAGGTACTTCTTCGGCGTGGTGAAGAGGTCGTCCTGCCACCAGTGGACGCGCGCCGGCCGGCCGGGCGGCGGGCGATGATCGAGGCGGAACTGGATTTCGTCACGTTCCTGGCCGGCCGCGGAGCCGACGTGGCGTCGGCGGTGCCGTCGCGCGGCGGGAGCCGGATTGAGACGATCGACACGCCGCACGGCGCCGTCCACGCGGCCGCGTTCAACGAGGTGCACGGCACGCTCGCCCGGTGGGGCACCGACGCGGAGAACCGCAAGATCCTCTTCGAGCGCGGCGCGGCGCTGGGGCGGCTGCACCGGATCGCGCAAAGCTACCGTCCGCCGCCGGGCCGCCCGACGCGCGTCCACTGGTGGCAGGACGATCTGTTCGCGTCGCCGCAGAAGTACTTCCCGCCGTCGGAACAGGCGGCCCGGCGCGAGTACCAGGACCTGGCCAAGTGGATGCTCGCCCGCCCGCGCCTGCCGGAGAATTACGGCATGGTTCACGGCGACTTCGGCACCTTCAACACCCTTCGCCGCGACGGGACGCTCGTCGCGTACGACTTCGACGACTGCTGCTTTCACTGGTACGCCTACGACATCGCCGTCTCCCTTCGCTCTGCCCGCAAGCTGCCAGAGCACTACCGCAAGAGCTACACGCGGGTGGTGCTGGAGGGGTACGCGACGGAAAAAGATTTGTGCGACGACGGCCCCGAGACGATCGACCGCTTCGCGAGGCTCGCGTCGCTTTACCGCTTCGTCGCCTCCCTGCGAACCTTCGGCCGCGACAACTTGGAGCCGGAACAGCAGGCGGTGCTCGACGAACGAAGGCAAGTGCTGGCGAGCCCCCCTAAATACTGCTGAAACTGCGATCGGGGGAGAGGCCGCGTTTCATTTGAGGCGGCACGCGACCCCTGTCCCGATGCGCGGGGGAGAGGGCAGCGGAGAGGGCAGCGCTGCCGGCAGCGGCGCCGATCGATCGACTCCCGCCGCCGCGCCGCGCCCGGCCCAGCCCGTGCAAGGCCGCAGCGCCCGCACAACCGGTTCCAGCCGCGCGACGGTGCCCGCGCCGGTCCAGCCAGCGAAGCTCCCGCCGCATCCCATCTCCCGCACCCCGCACAGGGCCACTTGTGGCGATGCTCGCCCGTAAAGGGAGGTGCCCGTCCACGCCGGTCCCGCCGAATTCTGGTTGAACCCGCTTTCCCTGCGATTACGATGTCCTGCCACAGGGGAGCTTCCGCATGACCAAATCGATCGTCCTGCCACTGGTGCTGGCCGCCGCCAGCATGGGCGTCGTCGCGGGTTTTCGTCCCGCCAGCGCCGCTACCGCGTTTTCCGTCGCCCAACTGAGCGCGCTTGCGAACGCCGGCTTCGCGTACGGCCTGAGCGCCGACCGCAGCAAGATCGCCGGGCAGGCGATCGTCTCCGGAAGCATGCGCGCGCACGTTCACTCCGGCGGGGCGTGGACCAACCTGGGCGCGCTCGCCGGCTTTACCCACAGCACCGCGACGGACGTCAACGCGACCGGCGTCGCCGTCGGCCGCGCCACCAACCAACCGGCCGGTTACACCCCCACCGACCGCGCGTTCGTCGCCAGCGGCGGCACGATAACCATGCTGCCGGTGCTGACCGGCACCGGTCTGACGCACGCCTACGGCATCAACGACGCGGGGACGATTGTCGGCGTCAGCGCGGGGAACAAGCCGTTCACCTACTCCGGCGGCGTTGCGCTGACGCAACTGGCGACGCCCGCCGGCGGCGCCGGCTCGGGCGCCGCGCACGCGATCAACAACGCCGGCGACATCGTCGGCTGGGCCGGCACCGCAACGCAGCGCGTGCCGGCGATGTGGGACAACGGCACCGCCGCGTCGTTCCTCGCCATGCCCGGCGGTGCGCTCGATGCCGAGGCGCGCATCATTAACGGATCCGGCGTCGTCGCCGGCCTGGCGTTCTACGGCCCCGGCAACACCCGCGCATTCCACTACGACGCCAACGGCAACGCCGTCGACATGGGCACGCTCGGCGCGGCGTACGGCTACAGCGAAGCGTTCGACATCAACAGTTCGCGCCAGGCGGTCGGCACCTCGGTGCTCAGCAGTTCGCCCTTCACGAGCGCGCCGTTCTTCTACGACAATGGGACGATGGTCAACCTCAACACGCTCCTGCCGGCCAACTCCGGCTGGGTCCTCCAGCGCGCGTTGACGATCAACGACCTGGGCGAGATCACCGGCACCGGCACGCTCAACGGCACGCCGAGCGGCTTCAAGCTGGCGCCGATCCCCGAGCCTGCCGCCGTGGCGGGCGTCGCCATCACCGGCGTGCTGCTCGCCCTTCGTCGCGGTCGGAGAAGCTGACGAGCGTTCCCGCCGGACCGCGGCGCACTGCCGCCTCCGCTTCTTCAAGCGTCGCCGCTGCGCGCCCGAGTTAACGGACGCCACTGCGCGCGGCCAGCCGTTACAGCGCCCACTTCTTCCCCGGCCCGCCGCTGTCGCAGGCGGCAACTTCCGCAAGCGTGCTGGCAGCATCGCTCCGTTGGTAGAGCAGGGGATTCATCAGCCCCGCGTCACAGGCTCGAGTCCTGTCGCTGCTGCCGAATAAGGTTGCCGCCGCCAATCCGCGGGGTTAGAGTCCGCACCGTTAGGACGACGTACGGTACTCGGACGGAGCGGACGCACATGACCCTTGGATGGATCATCCTCCTCGCGCTGTTCGCCTGCGCGGCCGGCGCGATGGTTGGCTACCTCGTCGGCGAGCGCAGGTCGCGCGAGCAGCTCATCGCCGCCACCGCCCGGCTCGAGGCGGCGCACGCGAACCTGGCCGAGCAGCGGGCGCTGCTCGACCGCGCCCACGAGCAGCTTCGCCAGTCGTTCGCCAGCGTGTCGGCCGAGGCGCTGGCGAAGAACAACGAGGCGTTCCTGCAACTCGCCAAGCAGCGCTTCGCCACGATGTCCGCCGAGGCGACCGGCACGCTGGAGGAGCGAAAGGCGCAGATCGAAGGGCTGCTCAAGCCGATGCAGGAGCTGCTCGGGACGTACCAGTCGCGGCTGGGGGAGATCGAGAAGTCGCGCGTCGAGAGCTACAGCATGCTCCGCGAGCAGCTCGGCAGCCTGGCCGAGATCCAGCGCACCCTGCACGCGCAGACCGGGCAACTGGTGACGGCCCTGCGCCGCCCGACCACGCGCGGGCAGTGGGGCGAGATCACCCTGCGCCGCCTGGTCGAGCTGGCGGGCATGGCCAACCGCTGCGACTTCTGCGAGCAGGCGACCGTCGACACCGAGGACGGCAAGCAGCGCCCGGACATGGTCGTCAACCTGCCCGGCGAGCGCAACGTGGTGATCGACTGCAAGGCGGTGCTGGACGGCTTCGTCGACGCCGCCGCCGCCACCGATGAGGACCAGCGCAAGCTCCACCTCGCCCGCCACTGCCAGCAGGTGCGCAGCCGGGCCCGCGAGCTGTCCGCTAAGAGCTACTGGTCACAGTTCAAGCGCAGCCCCGAATTCGTGGTCATGTTTCTCCCCGGCGAGGCGTTCCTGTACGCGGCCGTGGAGCACGATGGAGGGTTGATCGAGGACTGCCTGAAGAACCGCGTCATCGTCGCCACGCCCACCACGCTGATGGCGCTGCTCAAGGCGATCGAGTTCGGCTGGCGGCAGGAAGAGGTCACGCACAACGCCGAGGAGATCCGCAAGCACGGCAAGGATCTTTACGACCGCATCGTCACCCTGGCCGGCCACTTCGCCCGGCTGGGCGCGCAGCTCGACAGCACGGTGACCGCCTACAACGCCTCCGTCGGCTCGCTGGAGGCCCGCGTGCTGGTGACCGCAAGGAAGATCGCGGAGCTGGGCGCTCGATCCGACAAGGAGGTCCCCGAGCCCCAGCTTGTCGACACCCGCGCCCGCGAACTCTCCGCCTCGCTCGCGACCGAGGAGTGATAGAGAGTTTCCTCCCGCTTCCAGTACCCCGGCAGAGGTAAGGGCCAGGCCGCGCGGGACGATCAAGAATGGGAGACGCGAACGGACGCGCAGCTCCGCCGTTCAAGTCTTCAATCCTCAATCCACAAGCTCTCCCGCCGCCGAACCCTCACCCCTGCTCTCGCGCGGGCCTCCCGTCAGACGGA
>DASQDR010000259.1:0-20673 GCA_035634055.1 Tepidisphaeraceae bacterium
CCAGCACGAGCGCGTGGGCAGGCGGGATGAGGCTTTAGAGATGGTTGCGCCTGAAGACTCGGCGGCGGATGCGCCGCCGGACGACGCGGCGGAGACGCGGCGGCCGACGTTGCTCTTCGCGCCGACGTCGGTCGTCGGCAACTGGGTGAAGGAGCTCGAGCGGTTCGCGCCGGAGTTGAAAGTGTTGCTGCACCACGGGCCGCAGCGGCTCAAGGGGGACGCGTTCATCGACAGCGCGTCGCGGCACGACGTGGTCATCACCAGCTACGCGCTGGCCCACCGCGACCTGGACGTGCTGAGCAAGGTGCCGTGGCACCGGCTGGCGCTGGACGAGGCGCAGAAGATCAAGAACCCCTCGGCCGCCAGCAGCATCGCGATCCGCGCGCTGGCGGCGCCGCGGCGCGTCGCCCTGACCGGGACACCAGTGGAGAACCACCTGTCGGAGCTGTGGTCGATCATGGACGTGCTCAACCCCGGTCTGCTCGGCAGCGCGAAGGACTTTCGCGAGCGGTTCGCCGTCCCCATCGAGAAGCTGCTGGACAAGGATCGCGGCGAGCACCTGCGCAAGATGATCCGCCCGTTCGTCCTCCGCCGCACCAAGAGCGATCCGGCGATCGCCGGCGATTTGCCGGACAAGATCGAGATGAAGGTCTTCTGCAACCTGACGGTCGAGCAGGCGGCGATGTACGAGCGGGCGACGGCTGAGATGCTGGCCGCCATCGACGCCGCCACCGGCATCCGCCGCCGCGGACTGATCCTCGCGGTGCTCACGCGGCTGAAGCAGATCTGCGACCACCCCGCGCTGCTGGAGGAGAACAACGCCACCAGCGCGCTCGACGGCCGCAGCGGAAAGGCCGAACGCCTGATCGACATGCTGGAGGAAGTGATCGAGGAAGGCGAGTCCGCGCTGGTCTTCACGCAGTACGCCCAGATGGGCAAGCTGCTCCAGCGCATGCTCACTCAGCGGCTGCGCAGCCCGATCCACTTCCTGCACGGCGGGACGCCGCAGAAGCAGCGCGACGAGATGGTGCAGAACTTCCAGGGCGCGCAGCAGCCCAGCGTCTTCATCCTTTCGCTGCGCGCCGGCGGGCTCGGGCTGAACCTGACCGCCGCCAGCCACGTCTTCCACTTCGACCGCTGGTGGAACCCCGCGGTTGAAAACCAGGCTACCGACCGTGCCCACCGCATCGGGCAGCAGCGCCGCGTGCAGGTCCACAAGTTCATCGCGCTCGGCACGGTCGAGGAGCGGATCGACAAGCTGCTGACCGAGAAGACGCAACTGGCCGAGTCCATCGTCGGCACCGGCGAGGAGTGGCTGACGGAACTGTCCACCAGCGATTTGCGGGAATACCTGCAACTGGCCGAGCAGGCGGTGAGCGAGTTTTAGCAGCCGGGGGCGGAAATCACACGGGCTTGTGGTGCCCGGACGAGAGCTCGTCGTTGGGCGGGAGGTCGCCGGAAAGTTGCAGCTCCACCATCTCGACGACCTGCTCGGGATCGACCGGCTTGAGGAGCAGCGGCGGGAGCTCGCGTTCCTTCAGGCCGTCCATTTCCTTCTGGATCTCGTCGGGAGGCATGCCGCTCATCAGGATGACCGGGAGGGCCTTGCGGTGCTCGCTGACGTAATTGAGCACGTCGAAGCCGTCGACGTCGGGCATCTGCAGGTCGAGCAGGAGCAGGTCGATCTTGCGGTACTTGAGGAACTGGAGGGCGGACTTGCCGTCACCGGCCTCGTCGACCAGGTAGCCGCTCGACCTGAGGTAATGCGCCAGCGCGAGCCGCTCGATGGGCGAGTCGTCGCAGAGCAGCAATCGCGGCGGCTCGTCGGTGCGATCGTCGGAGAGGAACGGCGACTGCATTGGATGGATTATTTCCCAGCTTGCCAACGGCGCGAAGATGTAAAAAGGCACGAATTGCCGACATCTGTCGGAGGCGGGGGCACTTGCGCACGGAGGCACCGCGCGCTCACCTTCGTTTTTTATTGACAGTTCCCACCCGCCCAATAGAATTCCCGGCCGACAACTGAAGAACTTCTCTTATCAAGAGTGGCTGAGGGTTGGGCCCGAAGACGCCACAGCAACCGGCGGCGGGATGTTCGCATCCCGCGGTTAGGTGCTAAGTCCCGCCCGTCGAACGCGACGGGGAAGATAAGAAGAACCTTTACCGTAACGCACGCAAAGGCCTCTTCTTACGGGAAGAGGCTTTCTTTTTTTGTCACTGGTCACTCGCGCGTCGCTCCCGTGGAGCGGTCGCCTCACCGGTGGCGCGTCCGGAGCAAGGCGCCCTGCCGAAGTCGAGCGCCCGGCGAGCGACCAGTGACGAGTGACAAGCGACCAGCGACATCCGAGGTACCCATGAGCTACGTCCTTGGCTTGAAGTGTAAAGAGTGCGGCCACCGCGTGCCGGTGTCGCCGGTGCACGTGTGCGAGCAGTGCTTCGGGCCGTACGAGGTCGAGTACGACTACGCGCGGATGAAGGGGAAGGTCACCCGCGAGTCGATCGCCCGCGGCCCCAAGAGCCTGTGGCGCTACAAAGATTTGCTGCCGGTGGAAACGCCCAAGACCGGCTTCCACTCCGGCTTCACGCCACTCAAGCGCGCCGATCGCCTGGCCAACGAGTTGGGCTGCAAGCAGCTCTACATCAAGGACGATTCGTGCAATTACCCGACGTATTCCTACAAGGAGCGCGTCGTCTCCGTGGCCATCAGCAAGGCGATCGAGTTCGGGTTTGATACTGTCGGCTGCGCATCCACCGGCAACCTCGCCAACTCCACCGCCGCCCACGCCGCCCAGGCGGGGATCCGCTGCTTCGTGATGATCCCGCACGACCTGGAGCAGGGAAAGGTCCTCGGCTCGCTGATCTTCGCGCCCACCATGGTCCGCATCCGCGGCAACTACGACGACGTCAACCGCCTGTGCACCGAGATCGCCGACAAGTACGGCTGGGCGATCGTCAACGTGAACCTGCGCCCCTACTACACCGAGGGCGCCAAGACCTACGGGTTCGAGATCGCTGAGCAGCTTGGTTGGACGCTCCCGCAGCACACGATCGTCCCCACCGCCGGCGGCACCATCCTGCCGAAGATTTACAAGGCGTACCGCGAGCTGATCGAGATTGGCCTGGTGGAAGACACCGGCCCGAAGATCTACTCGGCGCAGGCGTCGGGCTGCAACCCGGTCGTACAGGCGATCCACAAGGGCAGCGACATCATCGAGCCGCAGAAGCCCAACACGATCGCCAAGAGCATCGCCATCGGCAACCCGGCCGACGGCTACTACGCCGCCCAGGTCGTCCGCGATTCCAAGGGGTGGGGCGAGAGCGCCACCGACCGCGAGATCGTCGACGCGATCAAGCTGCTGGCCAAGACCGAGGGCATCTGGACCGAACCCGCCGGCGGCACCACCCTGGCGGCCGCCATCAAGCTGATCGAGCAGGGCCGCATCCCCAGGGACGAGAGCATCGTCGTCAGCATCACCGGCAACGGGCTCAAGACCCAGGAAGTGGTCGCCGACGAGCTGCCGTACCCGAAGGTCATCGACGCGAAGCTGACCGACTTCGACGCGCTGCTGGCCGAAAACGCCGCAAAGGCATCCGCGGGGACCGCTCCGGTCGATAGCCGCAGCGGCGCGCTCACGGCGGTCTAGGCAATCACGCCGGGAGTCGCGGCGATCGGAGCAAGACGATTAGGGACCCACACGGCCGCGCGATCGCGGAAGTGCATGACCGCGGGACCGTGCGTCGGAACCTCAGGAGACAGCGCAACGCTTTTTGCAGGCACAAACGTCAGTCCGTTGGTTCACTTCACCACCCGGAACCGCGAGACCAACGTGCTCACCTCCATGGCCGCGATGGGTTAGGATCAAGAACGTTCAAACCCGAAGGACACGTCCCGATGCGCGGTTCGCTCATGTGCAGCACGCTCACGCTGTCCGCAATGGTTGCCGCTTGCTGCGCGACGGTGTGCACGGGCGCGGCCACGCCGACCACCGCCTCCACCACCACCGGGTCTAGCACCGCGCCCACCACCGCATCGGCGACCAACCCCTCCACGCGCCGCAGCGCGGCCGACGCCTCCAGGGTCGCGGTTCGCGCGGCAGCCTCGGCGCTGGCGAAGGAGTTCGAGGCGCACCTGCGCAGCCCGGGCAAGTCCGACATTCGCTCCGCCTGCACGTACTTCAAGGACAAGCCGTCGCCCGACGTCACCCCGCAGGCGATCGTGGCGGCGCTGGGCGCGCCGGCGGGCGACGGGCGAACCGCCGCCTACGTGCGCTGGCAGCTCCTGTCCGGCGTGCCCGAAGCGCCCGACCCGCAGTACGCCAAGGAGCTGCTGGCGGCTTACCGCGCCTCGCCCGGCCCCTCGCCGCGGCCCGGCGCCGCGCCGGCGGAGCAGCAGGCGCTGGACCGCGCGCTCCAGGGCCGCACCGCCGACGACGCGTCGGGCCTCACCCAGCAGCTCGACGCCGCCGTCGCCCGATCGCGGCAGGACAACGCCGCCATCTTCAGCTACCGCGAGGAGCTCTACCGCCGGCTGCCGAAGAACCCTGACGCCTTCGTGATGGCGATGGAGGACCTCCACCAGCGGCTGCTGGCCGGGGCCGAGGCGAAGGACTTCGTCAAGCAGTTCGCCACCGACGTGCGCGACTGGGCCGCCACCACGCCCCCTTCGGCGGCGGCGCTTTTGCAAACCGCCCGGGCGGTCCGCAAGCTTGCCGACGCGCGCGGGCCGCAGTATTACACAGCCGCCTACTGGCACGAGCCGTCGCGCCGGCTGGCGTGGCGGAAGACCCGCGCCGGGATCGACGCCGGCAACGAGTTGAAGGACCTGGCGGTCTACCTCGAGGAGCAGGCGCAGCACCAGCCCGCGCCCGCCGCCGCCGCCGGGCCGGCCCCGAAGCGGCGCTAGCCCGCCGCGCGCTGCGATACCCGAGCAAGGACACAAGCACCATGGCAGTCAAAGTTCGCATCCCCTCGCCGCTCCGCAGCTACACCAACGGCGCCGACGTGATCGAGACCAGCGGCGGGACCGTCGGCGAGGTCCTGGCGGCGCTGAAGGACCAGGCCAGCGGCATCGAGACCCGCCTGTTCAAGACGCCGGGGCAGCTCAACCGCTTCGTCAACGTCTACCTCAACGACGAGGACATCCGCTTCGCCCAGAACCTCGACACGCCGGTGAAGGAAGGGGACGAGATCAGCATCGTCCCCGCCATCGCGGGCGGTTGAGCGCAGCGCCGGGACCCTTTCACCGGAAGCCGATGAGCAAGCACGTGCCGAGTTCCGTCGCCGCCGTTGTCGCGCTGGCGCTGAGCGTCTCGGCCGCTCCGCCGCCGCCGGCTTCATCGCCCACCGCCACCGCGCCCGCGACGATGCCCACCACTGCGCCCTTGATCCCGCCATCCACCACCCGGCCGCAGCCGAACGTGCGCTTCCCGTGGTCGCCGGACCAGCGCGACGGCACTTACCGCAACCCGATCATCTGCGCCGACTACTCCGACCCGGACGTGGTGCGCGACGGGCAGGATTACTGGCTCGTCGCCTCCAGCTTCACCTGCACGCCCGCGCTGCCGATCCTGCACTCGCGCGACCTGGTGAACTGGACGATCGTCAACCACGCCGTGAGGAACCTGCCCGACCCGCGCGGGCTGTTCCACACCGTGCGTCACGGCGAGGGCGTCTGGGCACCGGCGATCCGCAAGCACGCCGGCAAGTTCTGGATCTTCTTCCCCATGCCCGACGAGGGGATCTACGTCACCACCGCCGACGACCCGCGCGGCAAGTGGTCCGAGCCGCACCTGCTCGTGGCCGGCAAGGGGCTGATCGACCCGTGCCCGCTGTGGGACGATGACGGCAAGGCCTACCTCGTCCACGCCTACGCGCGGAGCCGGGCGGGCATCAAGGACATCCTGCGCGTCCGCCCGATGGCGCCCGACGCCAGCAAGCTGCTCGGCGAAGGGCAGGTCGTCTACTCCGACCCGCCCGGGCAGCCGACGCTCGAGGGCCCCAAGTTCCTCAAGCGCGACGGGTGGTACTACATCAGCGCCCCCGCCGGCGGCGTGGCGACCGGCTGGCAGCTCATCCTCCGCTCGCGCAACGTGTTCGGCCCCTACGAGCCGAAGAAGGTCCTCGAGCAGGGCCCGACGCCGATCAACGGGCCGCACCAGGGGGCGATCGTCGACACGCCCGACGGGAATCAGTGGTGGTTCGTCCATTTCCAGGACGCCGACGCCTACGGCCGGATCACGCACCTCCAGCCGGTGACGTGGCAGGACGGTTGGCCGCTCATGGGCACCGACACCGACGGCAACGGCGTCGGCGAGCCGGTGCTTAAGCACGCCAAGCCGCGCGTGTCCGGCGACGTCCCGCCGGCCGTCCCGCCAGCCGTCCCGCAAACGTCGGACGACTTCGAAGGTGAGGTTCTGGCCCTCCAGTGGCAGTGGCAGGCGAACCACTCGCCGGATTGGGCTTCGCTCTCGGCGCGCAAGGGTTCCATTCGCCTGCCTGCGGTCCCCGCGCCAGCCAACCTGGCGGACGTGCCCAGCCTCCTGCTGCAAAAGCTGCCGGCCCGCGAGTTTTCCGTCGAGACGAAGGTCGAGCTGACCGCGACGTCCCCCGCCGTGCAGGCGGGGCTGGCCATGATCGGCGCCAAGCACGCGGCGCTGGTCGTGCAGCCCGCCGAGGGCGGCGGAGCGCGCGTCGCGCTGCTGGTCAACAACGAACCCGTCGCCACCATGCCCGCCGAGGGGCGGGCGCTGCGCCTGCGCATCCAGGTGCGCGACGGCGGCATCTGCACGTTCGCCGTCGCCGGCGAGGGCGGCCCCTTCGCCCCCATCGGCGGAACCTTCCAAGCCACGCCGGGCCGCTGGGTGGGCGCCAAGGTCGGCATTTTCTGCCGCTCCACCGACCCCGCGGCCGCCCCTGAAAGCAACCACGCCGACTTCGACTACTTCCGCTTCGCCGCGACGGAATGATTCGAGCCCGACGCGCGTACGCTGCCCGCGTACCAGCGGTTATCTTTCCGCGCCGGGCGAGGGCAAACCTGCGCGCACGGCACAGCTCACGGAGTCGAATCATGGACGCATCAGACATCTCCCGCCGGCGGCTGCTCGGCGCCGCGGGCGTCGCGGGCGCGGCGGCAGCGGTCGGATTGGCCGCTGCGGCGGAGGCTCGTGCCGCGGCGGCGACGACCACCACCACGGCAACTGGGACGTCGCAACTGGATGAACCTCGGCTGCCGCTTAACGTGCTGCTGCTGGCCGGCCTCTCGGCCGACCGCGTCGCTAGGCTGCGCGAGCTCTCGCCTCAGCTCACGGTATCGCGCGAGGTGGACCTGGCGTCGGCGGACGTGGTCTTCGGACCGCTCTCGCGCGAGCGGCTGGCGCGGGCGCCGAAGCTGCGCTGGGTGCAGTGGCTCGGCGCCGGCGTCGAGCATGCCCCGCTCGAGGAGCTCATCGCCCGCGACGTCATCCTCACCAACGCGCAGGGGTGCTACGCGCCGGAGATCGCCGAGCACGTCTTCGCGCTGCTCTTCGCGCTCACGCGCGGCATCGCGCAGGAAGTGCGCCGCCGCAGTTGGGGTTACGAGGGGCCTTCGCCGGTCGGGCTGCGCGGGATGACGATGGGCATCATCGGCCTCGGCGGCATCGGCCGCGAGACCGCGCGCCGCGCCAAGGCGATGGACATGAAGGTGATCGCCGTCGACGCCGAGCCGATGCTGGCGGAGAAGTTCGCCTACGTCGACGAGGTTTCGCTCGTGGAGGAGGGGCTGACCGACCTGCTGAAGCGCGCCGACGTGCTGGTCCTGGCCGCGCCGCACACGCCGCGCACGCGCGGGATGATCGGTGCGGAGCAACTGGCCGCGATGAAGAAGGGGTCGTACCTCATCAACGTGGCGCGCGGGCCGCTGGTGAAGACCGGCGCGCTGCTGGACGCGCTGACGTCGGGCCACCTCGCCGGCGCGGGGCTGGACGTGACGGACCCCGAGCCGCTGCCGGCCGATCACCCGCTCTGGCGGCAGCCGAACGTGGTGATCACCTCACACATCGCGGGACGCTCGCAGTTCTCGTGGGACCGGGTGCAGGACGTTTTCACCGGGAACGTGGCCCGCTTCGTGCACCGGTTGCCCATGGTCAATGTCGTCGACAAGCGCAAGGGCTACTGAGGCTTACGCACTTGCGGGCGCGGCGCACAACCGGCGCAGGAATTGCCGGATTGGCGCGGGCGGCGGTGAAACTTGACGGCGCATCGCCCGCAGTTTTCTTATCCCCTTTGCAACATTTCCCATTGCTGAACGGGACCGGGGCGCGCCAAATTCATCCCCGGCCACGATCGCGCGAACGGATGTAGCGTTTCGCGGGCCGTGGGGTTTGCACGGAGGAGGATCACACATGTCCACGCGCTCTTGCCGCCCGAATTCCATTCCCGCACGCCGCCCGGTCGTCGAGCCGCTCGAGCTCCGCCGCCTGCTGTCGTCCAGCATCGACTGGGCGCAGCTCGCCGGCCAATTCGCGCAGGCGGTCGACCAGATCAACGGCGGCCCGTCGCTGGACGTGGAACTCGCTTCCACCGCGTTGGACGACAGCAAATCCGGCAAGAGCGAGAAGAACAACGGTGGGAAGGACAAGGGCAGCGACGACGCCTCCAGCGACGCGACCGCCGACACCAAACTCGACGCGTCCGGCTCGAAGGGCGGCAGTGCGGGTGGCAGCGGCGGCAGCGAGGGCGGGGACTTCATCCCGACGCCAACCGACGAGGACGTGACCGCGCCCGTGGGCCCACAGCCCGACGGCAGCGGCGTCCCGGTCGCCGTGCCCGGCGAGACCGACGCAGGCATCCCGTTCGACCCGGAAATTCCGACCGTCCCGGCAAACGGCGGCGAGATCCCCGACGGTGGCTTCGGCGAGACGCCGATCGACGGTGGCAGCGCCGTCCCGACGGCGCCGCAGGGCCCGGC
Source organism: Tepidisphaeraceae bacterium (assembly GCA_035634055.1). Taxonomy (GTDB): domain Bacteria; phylum Planctomycetota; class Phycisphaerae; order Tepidisphaerales; family Tepidisphaeraceae; genus JAICTV01. The sequence goes on from DASQDR010000259.1 coordinate 8,948, forward strand.
AGAGCCGGCCACGCCGACTGAGCCGATCACGCCGACGCCCGCGCCGGCCGAACCGGTCGACGCCACGCCAACGGAACCGGTGACGCCGGCCGACCCGGTGACCCCGCCGGTGGTTTCCACGCCAACGGAACCGACCCCGCCGCCGGTGGACACCACGCCCGAGCCGATCGTCCCGCCGCTGACCCCGGCGCCGGTCGAGCCCACCCCGCCGCCGGTCGGCACCACGCCGACGGAACCGACGGCGCCCGTTGAGCCCACGCCCGTTGAGGCCACGCCGGTTGAGCCCGCGCCGGTTGAGCCGACGCCGCCCCCGGTCGATTCGACGCCGACCGAGCCGACGCCCCCGCCGGTGGACCCCACCCCCGCGGAGCCGACGAATCCGACCACGCCCCCGGCAACGCCGACCGACCCGGTCGCCGGCGGCCCGGACGCGACCCCCACGCCGCCCGTCACCGAGCCCACCACGCCCGCCGGCCCCGAGCCCGTCGCCAGCAATCCTGGCAACGGCAACGGTAATGGCCACGGGAACGGACACAGCAACAGCAACGGGAACGGCAACAACGGCAACAACGGCAATAACGGCAATGGCAACGGCGGTGGCGAGGAAGTTGCCAGCGGCGGCGGCAGCAACAGCGGATCCGGCAGCAATGCCGGCTCGGGCAACAACAGCGGGCCGGGAGACAACAACGCCGGCAACGGCAACGGTAACGGCGGCACCGGCACGCCGGTGACGGCGCCGAAGCCGACGGAAGTGGTCCAGCAGCCGACGTCGCCCAGCAATCCGACGACGCCGAGCAATCCGGCGACGCCGGAGCCGGCCCCCACGCCCACGGCCGGCACGCCGACGACGGGGACGCCGACCGCCTCCACGGGGGGCCGCCCGTCGAACGAGCCGCCGACGACGCCAACCCCGCCGGTGACGCCCGCCCCTGAGCCGCCGCAGACGGTGGCGCACACCGGCACCACGCCCGCCGGCGCCACCACCGCCGCGCCCAGCGCCGGCACCCCGGCCGCAAACGAATCGGCCGACAGCGCCAACGTCGCGGTGGCCGTCGCGGTCGATTCGACGGGCGAGCAACCCGCCTTCGGCGAGGAATCGATCGCGGCGTCGGACGACGCCAAGCGACGCGGGTCCAGCCCGTTCTCCCGCGGCGCCGCCTTCTTCTGGGACGAGAGCCAGTTGGACCGCGCCAACCGCGCCGCCCGGGATCAGGCGACCGGCGAGGCCACCGAGGCCAGCGCGCAGGTCTACGCGCGCCCGCTGATGGACCTTAACGAGATCCACGTCGTGAGGTCCACCGACGCCACCGCCGAGACCGCCAGCGCCGCCAAGGCCGCCCATGCCAACCCGCAGCAGGGCGAAGCGCTCCTGGCGCAGGCGGGCGAGGCGCTGCCCCTGGCGGCCCAGGAGCAGCAGGCCGGCGTCAACAAGCTCGCCGACTCCTCCAAACCGCTGCGCGACGCGCTGGCCGCCCTGGCCGCTGGCACGACAGTCCTGACCGTCCACTGGTACCGCACCCGCCGGCGCAAGATCCTCGCCGGCTCCGCCAAGCTCGCCGCGCTGCTCCAGTTCGACCCGCTGGCGGTCTGGCTGGATGACTCGAGCCGCCGCGACGATTGATCCGGTCCGCACGCGGATCGCCAAGCAACGCCAGGACCCTCGCACGGCAGCGTGCGAGGGTCCTTGTCGTTCGGCGGCTTCCCCCCAATGCCGGCGCGGGACGGGCGCCCCACGCGCGCGGCAGCGCCCGGCCGGCCGCGTCTCCCTCTTGCGCTGCCCGCCCCCGTTGCTGCCACCGAAGGCGTCCCGCTTCCGCACGGCCCGGGTGCGGCGGCTCCCGCCAAGGGCATCGCGGGTGCCGCGCCGCCCGCCTTCGTGGCCCGCCCAGGGAAGGCATCCCGCTTCCGCACCGGCGGCGGGGGAGTTACGATGCCGTCGCCCCCTTACCCGCGGAGATCGCACCGTGCCCGACGCCACCTACTCCCGCCGTTGCTGGTTCACCTTTCCGTCGCGCACGCAGGTCGAGCAGCCAATCATCTGGCAGATGAGCCGCCAGTTCCCCGCCGTCGTCTTCGACATCCGCCAGGCCAGCGTGCAGCACGAGATCGGCATCATGGCCGTGCTGCTCAGCGGCACGCAGGCGGACGTGGTCGGAGCGATGGCGTTCCTCCGCAGCAAGGGCGTCACCGTCGAGCCGATCGAGAAGAGCGTCGTCGAGGGATAATCCCTCCCCGGCGGCCCGCGCCTGCACCGCCCCCGGCGCCGTACAAGGGCCCCCGAGATATCCCGCGCCGAGCGACTACCCATCCAAGGCGCGCCCCGCCCCTCGCGCGTCCCCCAGTTGCAGAACGGCGACCGCCTGCCCGCCCCACCCCTGGTTTCGAGCGCCGCTACAACACATGAGACTATAACGAGGCGGAGCTGATCAAAGGGCCAGCGTGCGTGCCGCCGCCGGCATCGCACGGGGTCAAAGCCCTCCGCCCCCCCGCCACCTGCGCCTCTCCGCTCCTCCTTCATCCTCCGCCCTCCCTCCCCTACCATCGCCCGCATGCCCTGCGATTATCCCGTCACCCGCTACGGCGCCGTCGGCGACGGCGTCACCCTTGACACGCTCGCGATCCAGGCGGCCATCGACGCCGCCCATGCCGCCGGCGGCGGGCGCGTCATCTTCCCCGCCACCGCCGACAGCGCTCGCGGCGCGAACAGCGGGAGTGCGGGGGGCGCGGGCGCGAGCGGCGCGGGCGCGGGCGGGGCGGGCGTCTTCCGCAGCGGCTCGATCTTCCTAAAGCAGGGCGTCGAGCTTTGCCTCGAGCGCGGCGCGACGCTGCTCGGCTCCAACCGCCTGGACGATTACCCCAAGCGGCCGACGCGCATCGAGGGGCACGTCGAGCCCTGGCGGATGGCGCTGATCAACGCCGAGAATTTGCGCGGCGTGCGCATCGGCGGCGAGGGGACGATCGACGGCAACGGCCTGATGTTCTGGGCCGCCTTCTGGCAGCGCCGCCGCGAGAACCCCAACTGCACCAATCTTGAGGTCGAGCGCCCCCGCCTGCTGTTCATCGACCGCTGCCACGATGTCCGCATCGGCGGCCCCGCGGACGCGGCCGCGGCCAATGCCACGAGCACCACGAGCAGCGCCGTCAGTGCAAGCGGTCCCGCCAGCGAGGACAGCGCGAGCGGTGCGAGCAGCGAGAGCAGCGAGAGCAGCGAGAGCAGCGCGGACAGCGCGAGCAACGCGCCCAGCGAGGGCGAGCCCCACCCGCTCACGGCTTCGTCCCTCGGCGCTTCTCCCGGCATGCTCACCCTGCGCGACTCCGGCTTCTGGACCGTCCACCTCTACCGGTGCCGAGAGGTCCTCGTCGAGCGCGCGGCGATCTACTCCCCGTCCAACGTCCCGGTCCGCGCCCCCAGCACCGACGGGATCGACGTGGACTCCTGCCAGGACGTGACCGTCCGCGGCTGCGCCATCTCCGTCGACGACGACTGCGTGGCCATCAAGGGCTCCAAGGGCCCGCTCGCCGACCGCGACCCGGACAGCCCGCCGGTCGAGAACGTGCTGATCGAGCACTGCACCTTCGGCGACGGCCACGGCGTGGTCACGATCGGCAGCGAGGCGACGCGGGTGCGCGGCGTCACCGTGCGCCACTGCCGCGTCACCGGCCGCAACGCCGTCGTGCGCCTCAAGCTGCGCCCCGACACGCCGCAGCTCTACGAGGACCTGCTGTTCGAGCACATCGAGCTGACCCGCCAGACCGCCGGTGGCGCCGGCGCGGGCAGCGACGGCGGCGGCGAGCGCGGCGGCGCGGGCGGCGACCTGTTCGACGTCCAACCCTGGACCCAGTTCTTCGACCTCAAGGGGCACCCGCCGCCGACCCGCACCGTCCGCAACCTCACCGTCCGCCACGTCACCGGCCACTTCGGCGGCCTCGGCATCGTCGCAGGAAACCCCGGCGACCGCCTCGAGCGCATCACCCTGCAAAACGTCCACGTCCAGGTCGACCGCGACCGCCTCAAGCTCGGCTCGGTGACGGATTTCGAGGTGAGCGACGTCACCGTGAACGGCCGGCCGCTGCGGACGGCAGAGGTGAAGGGGTGAGGGAATGCGAAACTTCCAGTCGTAACGATGTCGAGTCAGAAGCGCGAAATCCAAACCAAACTAGAGTGCCGACATGAGGAAACACGGGTCATCGTCGCAATGACACGTGCCGGATGCGCCGCCACTTGCCGTCGCATGACGAGACGACGCAGCGGGCGTCTTGATCCCGCGTGGTCGCGCAGGGGGCGGCGGTCCTTCAAACTGGGTTGCCGCCGGCGTCAACTCGGCCGCTGACCACTGGTCTGATATGCGGCCTCTTTCGAGTGCATCCTCCGAAGGCTCGTGGGCCCGCTACCGCCGGCTGCGCCGCCTGTACTGGTTTGCCTGGCTGGGGTACGTGCCGGTGGTGGGTTCGTTCGGCATCGCCCTCTTCCGCGTCTTTGGGGCGGCGGCCACGGTGCCGTTGATGATCGCGGGCCTCGGGTGGATGGGCTTCGCCGGGTTCATGAACTTTCGTCTGGCGAGCTTCCGGTGCCCGCGCTGCGGCGAGCGCTTCCACGGCGGAAAGCGGCCGAACCTCTGGTCCCGGTGCTGCCGCAACTCCGGGCTGCCGCGATGGACGGATCCGTCCACGCCGCCCCGGCCCCCGCGTAACCCGGGCGCCGGGGCTTGGCGAGGCGCGGCCGCATAGGCGACGCGCCGCCTCTACGTGCAACGCATGGCATGCCCTCCCCATTCGTGTTCATTCGTGGGATTCGTGGCTAAGCGTCTTCGCCTTCCTTGGGCGCGCCGCACTACGGCACGCGCGCGACGGCAACGCGGGGGAGCGGGTGGGGTAAATGGGGCGGTCGCATTTTTTCTTCGGGCCGGAGCGTGTGAATGTCGCGTGGTTGCTGGAAGGTCTTGGTCGGTGCCGCCGTGGTCGGGGGCGTGGCGCTGGGGGGCGCGCTGCTGGGCGGGTTCTTGTCAGGCGTCGGGCGGATCGCATGGGCGGACGAGGCGGCGGTGCCGGGGGCGGGGGTGGCGACATCGCCGGCATCGTCTTCCACGACCTCGCCCGCGACGGCTCATGCTCGCGGCGCCGGTGATGGCGGGGCGTTGCCGGTCGGGGCGGACGGGAAGGCGCTCAACACCGACTTCGAGACCGGCGATCTTCGCGACTGGACGGTGCGGTCGGGCGACGCGTTCGCCGGGCAGCCGGTCAAGGGGGACGCGGTGCGGGCGCGGCGGCCGGCCATGAGCGCGCGGCACGCCGGGCAGTTCTGGATCGGGACGTACGAGGTCGGCCAGGACGGGCCGCGCGGGATCCTGGAGTCCGAGGCATTCGAGGTGACCCACCCGTTCGCGAAGTTTCTCGTGGGCGGCGGCGCTCACGACGTCGGGGTGGACCTGATCCTGGCCGACGGGGCCGACGCGGGCAAGCTGTTCTTCCACGCCACCGGCGACAGCCGCGAGGAGATGGAAGCGGTCGTCGTGGACCTGCGCGCCATCCGGGGGCGGCGGTTGAAGATCCGCGTGAACGACGATCACTCCTTCGGCTGGGGCCACGTCAACTTCGACGATTTCCGCTTCTATTCCGAGGAGCCGAAGGTCCCCAGGCGCGTGATGCTCACGCGCGACGCGGTCCCCAACGCCGGGCTGACGCCCGAGGAGGCGGTGCGGGCGATGTCGCTGCCGCCGGGGTTCAAGGCAACCCTCTTCGCCGGCGAGCCGGACGTGCACCAGCCGGTTGCCCTCGCGATCGACGACCGCGGCCGGCTGTGGGTGGCCGAGGCGCACACGTATCCCATCCGCGCCAGGGAGGGCCAGGGCAAGGACAACATCTTCATCTTCGATGACGCCGATGGCGACGGGACGTTCGACAAGAAGACGCTGTTCGCGTCGAACCTGAACCTCGTGAGCGGGATCGAGGTGGGGTTCGGCGGCGTTTTCGTGGGCGCGGCGCCGTACCTGCTGTTCATCCCGGACGCCGACGGCGACGACAGGGCCGACGGCGAGCCGCAGGTGTTGCTGGACGGCTGGGCGTACCAGGACACGCACGAGACGCTCAACGCCTTCAACTGGGGTCCGGACGGGTGGCTGTACGGGTGCCACGGCGTATTCACGCATTCGCTGGTCGGCACGCCCGGGACGCCGCGGAACGAGCGCGTCCCGATCAACGCCGGGGTGTGGCGCTTCCACCCGCAGACGCGGAAGTTCGAGGTGTTCGCCGAGGGATCGAGCAACCCGTGGGGCGTGGACTTCGACGACCGCGGGCACGCGTTCATCACCGCCTGCGTCATCCCGCACCTGTTCCACGTGATCCAGGGCGCGCGCTACCACCGGCAGGCGGGGCAGCACTTCGACCCGAACGTTTACCACGACATCAAGACGATCGCCGACCACGTCCACTGGGTCGGCGAGGGCGGCCCGCACGCGGGCAACGAGAAGAGCGGCGCCGCCGGCGGCGGGCACGCGCACTGCGGCGCGATGATCTACCTGGGCAGCGGCCCGGGGGCGTGGCCGGCGGAGTATCGCAACTCGATCGTGATGGCCAACATCCACGGCAACCGGCTGAACCGCGACGAGCTCGTCGCGCGCGGCTCCGGCTTCGTCGCCACGCACGCCCCGGACCCGGTGCTCATGAACGACAAGTGGTCGCGCCCCATCAGCTTCAAGTACGGGCCGGACGGCGCGGTCTATCTGATCGACTGGTACGACAAGCAAGCCTGCCACAACCCGATTAATGAGATTTGGGATCGGACGAACGGGAGGATTTTCAGGATCGCGGGAGGCGGGGACGGAGGAGCGACAGATCGACGAAGCGACGAAGCGACGAAGGCGATCGACCTGCAAAAGCTGTCGGACGAGCGGCTCGTGGAGTTGCAGTCGCACGAGAACGACTGGTTCGTGCGGCACGCGCGGCGGATCCTCCAGGAGCGGCGGGCGGGGACGCGGGCGGCGGTGCGCGATCGGCTGGTGGCCATGCTCGCCGAGCAGAAGCAGCCGACGAAGCGGCTGCGGGCGCTGTGGGCGCTGCACGCCAGCGGCGGGTTGAGCAAGCAGGTCGTCCTGCGGCAGTTCGAGGACGCGGACCCGCACGTCCGCGCCTGGGCGATCCAGCTCGCGGCGGAGCCGCTGGCGTCGGTGAACATCACCCGTGCCCCCTTCGCCCCCGCGCCCGCGCCGGACGGCGAGGCCGCGCCCGGCAGCGCGGTTGGCGACCTCTATGCGAAGCGATTCACCGAGATGGCGGCGGGCGATGCGTCGCCGGTCGTGCGGCTGTACCTCGCGTCTGCCCTTCAGCGCCTGCCGCCGCGGGCGCGCTGGGCGGTGCTGGAGAAGCTCGTCGCCCGCTCGGAGGATGCGCAGGACGCAAACCTGCCGCTAATGTACTGGTACGCCGCCGAGCCGGCGGTAGCGGCGGACCCGCAGCGCGGGATCGAACTGGCGAAGCAGTCGAGGATCCCGCTCGTCCAGGCGTTCGTGGCGCGACGGCTGTGCGCGCTGGCGACCGCCGGCGCCAACGGCGACCCGGCCAAGGTGAAGCCGGCCCCGCTGGACCTGCTGGCGGACCTGCTGGCGGACCCGCGGGCCGGCAGCGACGATGCCGCCCTGCGGAAGCACGTGCTGGCCGGGATGAGCGAAGGTTTGCGCGGGTGGCAGAGCCTCCCGTCGCCCAAGAGCTGGGACGCGGTGTACGAGAAACTTCTCGGCGCCGCCGGCGACGACGAGCAAGCGCGGGGGCGGTTGCAGGCGCTGTCGGTCACCTTCGGTCAGGAGCGGGCGCTGGCGTCGCTGCGGGAAACGGTCGCCGATGCGCGGCAGAACGCGAGCGAGCGCCGCAAGGCGGTCGAGGCCCTCGTGGGCGCGCGCGACGCCAAGGTCGTGCCGCTGCTGCACGCGCTCATCGGCGACGTCGCGATGCGCTCGACCGCCATCCGCGGGCTGGCGGCCTTTGATCACGAGACGACGCCGGACCTGATCCTAGGCGCTTACGACAAGCTCGACACGCCCACGAAGGTGGACGCGCTCAACACCCTGGCCGCGCGGGCGTCGTACGCCAAGGTGTTGATGTCGGCGGTGCAAAATGGACGCATCGCCAAGGCGGACGTGACGGCCGCGACGCTGCGGCAGCTCGCAGCGGTGGACGACGCGGCGGTCAAGGCGTGGGTCGAGCAGAACTTCGGCCTGGTAAGGCAGACGCCGCAGGAAAAGCTCGCCGAGATCGCGCAATGGAAGGAGCTGCTGGAGCCCAAGGCCGTCGCCGACGCCGCCGACCCGATCCGCGGGCGCGCCGTCTTCGCCCGCACCTGCCAGCAGTGCCACGCGCTGTTCGACACCGGCGGCAAGGTGGGCCCGGACCTGACCGGATCCAACCGCTCGGACCTCGGCTACGTGCTGACCAACGTGGTGGACCCCAGCGCGGTGATCGGCAGGGACTACCAGTTGTCGATCCTCAAGACGCGCGACAAGCGGGTCCTGTCGGGGATCGTCAGGGCCGACGACGGCAACGCCGTCACGCTCCAGACCGAGAGCGAGCTGCTCACCGTCCCGCGCAGCGAGATCACGCTGCACAAGGTGCAGCCGATCTCCATGATGCCCGAGGGGCTGCTGGCCGGGCTGAAGCGCGACGAGGTGCGCGACCTGGTCGCGTATCTCGGCTCCGCGCGGCAGGTGCCGATGCTGGCCACGCCGCAGAACCAGGCGACGCTGTTCAACGGCAAGGATTTGAGCGGCTGGAGCGGCGAGGCGACGCTGTGGCGCGTGGAGCCGGGCGAAGGGGGCGCGGGCGGCGCGGGCGGCGGTGAGATCGTCGGCCGCACGCCGCCGGAAGGGTTGAAGCGCAACGAGTTCCTCTTCAGCCACATCGCCGCCGCGGATTTTCGCCTGACGTTCAAGATCAAGCTGATCGGCGACCGGGGCAACAGCGGCGTGCAGTTCCGCACGCAGATGATCGACGACCGCGAGGCCAAGGGGTACCAGGCGGACGTCGGACCGGGCTGGTGGGGAAAGATCTACGAGGAGCACGGGCGCGGGCTGCTCGGTCAGGCGTCGGGCGAGAAATTCGTCAGGCCGGGCGAGTGGAACGAGTACGAGATCCTCGCCGTCGGCTCCAGGCTCCGCACGTCGATCAACGGGCAGGCGTGCAACGAGATCGACGATCCCGAAGGCGCCAAGCGCGGCGTCTTCGCCATCCAACTCCACTCCGGCGAGGCGACGGAAGTGCGCGTGCGCGACCTGAAGCTGGAGGTGGACCCCAAGGCGCTTGCCAGCGGCGGGCAGTCGCCGGGGCAATGACGGATCAATGTCTCCACGCCAGCGCGCGAGGCGCGTCAGCGCACGGGCGCTTCGATCCCGCCGCTGGCCTGTTCGCCGGTCATTTGCAGGTGCTGGATCGTGTAGCCGCCGCGGCTCTTGAAGTAGACGATCAGGCCGACGTAGCAGGCGAACATGATGGCGGGCAGGATCGCCACCGTCTTGAGCGTCGCCTGCTTGGTCTGGCCCTGGATGGCGTTGATCTGGTCCTGCTGGTCCTGCGGCAGCGCCTTCACCGCCGTCTGGTCCAACGGGCGGTACTCCATGCCGTAGCTGCGGACCGACTCGGGCTTGGCCACCGCCTGGTGGATGGCCGGGGCCTGCTGGCGAAGGTTGGCATCGACGCGCTGGTCCACCATGGCGCCCAGGATCGGCCCGCCCAGCACACCGACGGCGATCATCCCCATGCCGCCCATGGCGCTCATGGTCAGCGCCCCGCCGCGCGGGAACTGCTCGGCCACCACGCCCAAGGTGGTGGGCCAGAAGAACGACTTGCCGACGCCGTACAGGCTGGCGGCGAGGAAGACCAGCACGCCGTTGTTGCCGGCGGCGCCGATGGCGTACAGCCCCACCACCGCGATGGCGGCGCACACGCACAGCAGCCCCAGCGGGTTGATGCGGTGCACGATCGGCCCGGCGAAGAAGCGCATCACGAACATGATCAGCGAGGTGTAGACCAGCACCCACCCGCCGGCGGCGCCGAAGATCGGCTTGAGGAAGTCGCTGATCCAACTGTCCGTCCCCAATTCGGTGGTGGCCAGCAGGATCATCACCAGCAGCAGGAAGACGAACATCGGCCGCCCGAAGCTCTGGTAAACGGCGAAGAACGCGCCCGCGCACAGGACCGCGAACGCCCACGGGCCGTAGTTGTTGACCATCTCCCAGCCGCGCCCCTGGTCGATGTTGGGGACGGAGATGCCGATGACGGTGAGCGTGGCGGTGGCCAGGAACCAGGCGAGGATGAACGCGCCGGCCGCGCCGAACTCGCGCATCATGTCGCGATAGGAGACGCCGGCGGCGACGCGCTCCTGCACGGGGAAGCGCTGCCCGAGCAGCATCGCGCCGTAGATCAGCGTGGGGACGAAGACCAGCGCGACCTTCCACTCCCAGGAAACGCGGTCGCCCATCAGCAGCGTGAGCGCGCCCATCGCCACCAGCCCGCCCGGCCAGCCGGCGTGCAGGATGTTGAGGTAGTGCGTCTTGTTGCGCGGGTAGAGGGTGGCGGTCACGGGGTTGGCGACCGCCTCGACCGCGCCGTTGGCCAGCGACGTGATCAGCGTGCCGAAGTAGAGCATCTGGTACGCGCCGGTGGTGGTGCTGGCCCGGGTGGCCAGGATGGTCACGACCGTGCCCACCAGGTGGGCGAAGACGGCGAAGGCCATCGTCTTGCCGTACCCCAGGCGGTCGATGAAGAGGCTGAACAGCACGATGCTGATGGCGAAGGGGAACAGCGCCGCGCCGGGGAAGATCGCCCCCTTCTGCGCCTCGCTGAGGTTGAACTGCTCGCCCCACTCGGTGATGACCAGCGCCCGGACGATGAAGGCGGACGACGTGGCGAAGATCGAGAAGAAGCAGGCCAGGAACAGCCGGTTGACCCCTTCGCGCCCGCCGCCTCCGACGCCGCCGTGAAGGTCGCTGCCGAGATAGTCCACCGCATCCGCTTGTGCCATAAAGCCAACTCCTGGAGAAACCGCCGGACGGGAAACGCGCCGCTGCGAGGCGCGCGTGTGCGCGCGACGTGAAAACTCAACGGCCCCGGCGTTCATGATGCTGCCCGCGCCGGCCGATTGCAAATCCGCCTTATCTAACGCACGGTCAACGCGTGCGTTGAAAGCCACTACTTCTGCGTGGGAGCGATTCATCTATGGTCGACAAGGTGCGCGTGGCGATCGTCGGGCTCGGGTTCGGGGCGGAGTTCATCCCGATTTACCAGGCCCATCCCGATGCCGAGATGTACGCCGTCTGCCAGCGCAACGCCGCCAACCTCCAGCGCGTCGGCGAGCAGTTCGGCGTCGCCAAGCGCTACGCGAGCTTCGATGACCTGATCCGGGACCCCGCCGTCGACGCGGTCCACATCAACTCCCCCATTCCGGACCACGCGCCGATGAGCATCAAGGCGCTCCAGGCGGGCAAGCACGTCGCCTGCACGGTGCCGATGGGCGTGAGCATCGACGAGTGCCGGCAGATCGTCGAGGCGCAGCGCAAGAGCGGCAAGACGTACATGATGATGGAGACGGTGGTCTACAGCCGCGAGTACTTGTTCGCGAAGGACCTGTACGACCGCGGCGCGCTCGGTCGCATCCAGTTCCTGCGCGGCAGCCACCAGCAGGACATGGACGGCTGGCCCGACTACTGGCCCGGCCTGCCGCCGATGTGGTACGCGACGCACGC
>DASQDR010000260.1:0-4078 GCA_035634055.1 Tepidisphaeraceae bacterium
CGCTCCAGCCCGGCAGCGCGTGGCGGACCAGGCGCGTGACGCGCCCGCCCGCGTCGCAGAGCAGCGCGACGCCGCCGGTGCCGGGCGCAACGCCCTCCGGACCCGACGCGCCGCCCGGTCGGGCCGCGCCGCCTGGACCGCCGGCCGCTGGCCCGTCCGCCTCGCCCGCGCCGGGCCCCTTCAGTCGGGTGCCGCCGTTGCTCCCGCCCGCGTCGCCCGTGTCGCCAATCTCTCGATCATCGCTGGACATCCGCTTCCGTCCCCTCGGGCTCGAATTGCCACGATTTCACCATCTCGACGGCGCGCACGGCATCCGGCGCCCAGCCGTCGGCGCCGACGTCGCGCCACAGCCCGGGCGCCACGCGGAACGGGTAGCCGCCGACGAGGATCTTCACTCCCGCGCACGTCGGCTCGGCGCGCACCAAGCGGATGATCTCGGCGACGCGGCCGACGTGCGGCGTGAGCGTGGCGGAGATCCCCAGCACGTCCGGCCGGCGGTCGGCAACCTCCTGCACCAGGCTTGCCGCCGGCGTGCTGGCGCCGAGGTAAAACGTCTCCCACCCCTCCAGTTCCAGCAGGTCGGCGACCATGCGCGCGCCGATCTCGTGCAGCTCGCCCGAGACGCACGCGGCGACCATTCGCCGTCCGACGCGCGGCGTGGCGAACAGCCGCGGGTAGAGCTGCGACATGATGAGCTGCGTCGCGGCGGTGCAGTAATGCTCCTGGGCGACGGTGATCCGGTTCATCTGCCAGAGCCGCCCGATCTCGTACTGCGCTTCCTGGAAGACCATCACGTAAACGTCGCGCAGCGGCGTCCCGCGATCGACGGCGTCGATGACGATGCGGCAGGCGTCGTTGCGCCGCCCGGCGAGCAGGGCGTCGAGGTAAGCACGCGCCATCGCCTCCAGCGGCAGTCCGCCGATCAACCCGCCGGGCGGCTCGGCCGCGACGGTGGGGAGGTGGGCGATGCCGGCGTCGAGGTACTCGGCCGCCAGCGCGGCCGCTTCTGGCGGGAGCAGCTCCCGGGCCGCCTCGCGCAGTGCCGCCAGGTTGTCCGCCAGGTCCTCCGCGCGGACGTTCCGCCGCTCCAGCACCACCTTGGCCCAGGCGACGTACTCGGTGAACAGCGCCGGCTGGCCGGTCGAGACGGCGTTGACCAGGTAATCGATGGTGTAGCGGGTATCGTCCACGCACTTCTGCCGCCCGGCGGGGCCGTAGCGCTCGACCAGCTCAGGACGGCGCGCGTACAGGCGGTCCACCGCGCCGCCCGCCAGCGCGTCCCGCGCCGCCTCGATCTGTTTGGCCGACTGCTTGTTCCGCTGCTCCATCTCTCTCCTTACCCGCGCGGCCTCCGCCTCGTTCGCGAAATATACAGTAGGGCCATTTCAAGTGCGCCCGCGCCGCGCTTCACCGGCCGAAAGCCTCACGTCGGCGGGTTGCCATCGCCCGCGCCTTTGGCGATACATGCCCGCACGATGCGCGTGCTGATCATGTCCGACATGGAAGGCGTCTCGGGGATCGTCAACTGGGACCAGGTGAACGGCGGGGCCCCGATGTACGAGGAGGGGCGGCGGCTCTACACCGAGGAGATCAACGCCGCCGTCCGCGGCGCGCGGGCGGCGGGCGCGACGGAGGTGGTGGCCGTGGACTGCCACGGCGCGGGCAAGGGGTGGACGTTCAACTCGTTCATCCCCGAGCTGATGGAGTGCGACTGGGTCAGCGGCCACCCGTGGTCGCGCTACACCGAGCTGCTGGAGCAGGGGTGCGACGCGGCACTGATGGTGGGGATGCACGCGCGCTCGGGCACGCCGGACGGCGTCCTCTGCCACACCATCTCCACCACCACCTGGCGCAACCTGTACTTCAATGAAACGTGCGTGGGCGAGTTCGGCATCAACGCCGCCCTCTGCGGGCACTACGGGTGCCCGGTCGTGCTCATCACCGGCGACGACGCCACCTGCGCCGAGGGCCGCGGCCTGCTCGGCGACGGGCTGCACGCGGTGTCGGTGAAGAAGGGCCTCACCCGCTATTCCGCCCGCAACAAGCCGCCCAAGGTGGCGAGGCAACTGATCGAGGAGGGGGCCAGACGGGCGCTGGCCTCGCCGATCGGCACCGAGCCGTACGTGCCGGCGCGGCCGACGACGATCACCGTCGACCTCGGCACGGTGGACAGCGCCAAGGAGTTCACGGGCCGGGCGGGCGTCGAGTTCGTCAACCCGCTGAAGATCGTCAGCCGGGGGAAGGACTGGATGGAGGCCTGGAACCAGGTGTGGCACTGGTGAGACGCGCGGACCCGCGGGAACGGCTCGTCAGCAGGCGCCACCATGACAAGGCGGCCCCGTTCCACTAGATTGGTTCGCGCCGTCGCCCGCCCGCTGGGTCGCCGCGGGACGCCGGGCGGCGCCACCGACCGTGGGAGAGTGTGATCGCGACCGAAAGGACACCGCTATGCCGCTGATGACCACCAAGCCGATGTTCGACCTCGCCTACACGGGCGGCTTCGCCGTCGGAGCGTTCAACGTCAACAACATGGAGCTCGCCCAGGGCATCATCGAGGCGTGCGCGGCGGAGAAGTCGCCGCTGATCCTCCAGATCTCCAAGGGCGCGCGTAAGTACGCCAAGATGCACTACCTCAAGGCGATCATCGACGCCGCCGTCGCCGAGTACCCGTGGCTGCCGATCGCCATCCACCTCGACCACGGCGACACCGTCGACCTGGTCCAGCAGTGCATCAACGACGGGTTCACCAGCGTGATGATCGACGGCTCGCACCACGACTTCGAGAAGAACATCGCGCTGACGGCCGAGGCCGTGAAGCACGCGCACGCCGCGGGCGTGACCGTCGAGGCAGAGCTGGGCATGCTCGGCGGCATCGAGGAGGACGTGGTCGGGCTCGACGCCGAGGAGTACGAGAAGAACGTCGAGAAGTTCCTGACCGACCCGGTGCAGGCCGCCGACTTCACGAAACGCACGGGCTGCGATTCGCTCGCCGTCGCCATCGGCACCAGCCACGGCGCGTTCAAGTTCAAGCACGAGGCGAAGCTCGCGTTCGACCGCATCGAGCAGATCATGAAGACGTGCCCGGGCCTGCCGCTGGTCATGCACGGCAGCAGCTCGGTCCCGCAGGAGTTCATCGACCTGGTCAACCAGTACGGCGGCAAGATGCCCAACGCCAAGGGCGTCCCGGAAGATCAGATCGCCATGGCGGTGCAGAAGTACGGCGTGTGCAAGGTCAACATCGACACGGATCTTCGCCTGGCGCTGACGGCCAAGATCCGCGAGGTGTTCGCCACCAAGCCGCAGGAGTTCGATCCCCGCAACTACCTCGGCCCCGGCCGCGAGGCGATCATCGGCATGGTCCGCCGCAAGCTCCACGTCCTCAACAGCGCCGGCAAGGCCGACGCCGTCATCAAGCACTGGGAAAAGAGCGGCAAGCCCCTGCCGGCGTTCTACACCAAGGGCCGGGCGGCGTAGGGGCGGGCGCCTTGGCTCGCGCCCCCAGAGGGGGAGAATGCTGTGGCTCGATCAGCGGGCATATTGCCAGCGGGCAAGCGTCGCGCTAAGGCATTGCCTGCGTCGCGACGGCGCTACACCTTGCGCGTCTTCGACTCCTCCGACCAAGCCGACCAGGCGGATCGGGAATATTGGTGGTCGCGGACGCCCGCTGAGCGGCTACGCGAGCTCGAGCGGTTGCGCCGGTTCAACTACCGCTATGGCCAAGGTCGACCTCTACCCCGACTTCAGAGAGTTCTTAAAGTCGTTGAACTCCGCCGGGGTTAAGTACTTGGTCGTTGGCGGTTACGCCGTAATTCAATACGGGTACCGCAGGGCGACCGATGACCTGGACATCTGGATCGCTTTAGACCCGCGCAACGCGGAGCGCGTCTCCCGCGTGTTGCAGGACTTCGCCGGTTTCAGCCCGCGAGACGTTCACCCCAGGCGGCTCGGCGCCAAGGGGAAGATGTTTATCTTCGGGCGCGAGCCGGTTCCATCGATGTGATCACCTCGCCGAGCGGCGTGGACTTCGACCAGAGCTTCGCCCGGCGCGAGAGCGTCGTGTGGGACGGCATCAAAGTGC
>DASQDR010000261.1:0-3921 GCA_035634055.1 Tepidisphaeraceae bacterium
ACGGGGCGGGGAAGTCGACGACGATCAAGATCCTCACCTGCTACCAGCCGCCGACCAGCGGCGGGGCGACGGTGAACGGGTTCGACATCTTCAAGCAGTCCGAGCAGGTGCGCGAGAGCCTGGGGTACTTGCCGGAGAACACGCCGCTCTACCCGGAGATGAAGGTCGAGGAGTACCTCGATTTCCGCGGGCGGCTGCGGAAGATGGACCGCGCGACGCGCAAGCAGCGCATTGGCTACGTGCTGGACCGCTGCTGGCTCAACAACGTCCGCCGGCGCGCGATCAGCCATTTGTCCAAGGGCTTCCGCCAGCGCGTCGGCTTGGCGGACGCGCTGCTGCACGACCCGCCCGTGCTGATCCTGGACGAGCCGACGGTGGGGCTGGACCCCACGCAGATCCGCGAGACGCGCAAGCTGATCCGCGAACTGGGCGGCAAGCACACGGTGATGCTCTCGACGCACATCCTGCCGGAGGTGGAGGCGGTCTGCGACCGCGCGATCTTCATCGCCGGCGGGCGGATCGTGGCGCAGGGCTCGCCGGAGGAGCTGCGCAGCAGCCGCCGGATGCAGGCGCGGGTGCTGGTCGAGTGCCGCGGGCCGAAGCAGGAGGTGGAGCACGTCCTGGGGCGCGTCAGCGGCGTCGGCAAGGTCGAGCTGATCTCCAACGGTGATCAGTACGTGACCGCGGCGCTGCGGCCGAAGGACGGCTACGACATCCGCGAGGAGGTCGCCCGCACCGTCATCCAGCACGGCTGGCCCCTCCGCGAGATCCGCCTGGAGAGCGCGACGCTGGAAGAGTTCTTCGTGCAGGTCACGGCCAACCAGGCGATGGCGACGGAGACCGTTTGAAACCGCGGATGAACACCGATGAACGCGGATGAGGGGAAGCGTTGGCCACGATGGACACGAATGAACACGAATAAGAGAAGAAGGTTTGCCAATAGATCGATTTACTGTTCATTCGTGTCCATTCGTGCCATTCGTGGCTGAACCTGATCTGCGTGTATCCGCGTTCATCCGCGGTTCCCACACATTCTTATGAGCCGAGCCATCACCATCGCCAGGCGGGAGTTCTTGAGCTACCTGTTCTCGCCGATCGCTTACGTCGCGATGACGCTGTTCCTGCTGGCGGCGGGGTTCCTGTTTCGCAGGGACTTCGAGCCTGGGCAGCCGGCGGCGCTGCGGACCATCTTCGAGTGGATGGTCTGGCTGCTGGTCGTGATCGTCCCGTTGCTGTGCATGGGGCTGATCGCGCAGGAATGGGCGACCGGCACCATCGAAACCCTCATGACCGCCCCGGTCGACGAGGCGGACGTGGTGGTCGGGAAGTTCCTCGGCTCCTACGGGCTGTTCGTCCTGCTGCTGGTGCCGACGCTCTTTTACGTCGTGCTGCTGCGGATGTACGCCCGGCCGGACCTGGGGCCGATCTTCAGCGGTTACCTGGGGATCCTGCTGGTCGGCGCGCTGTTCATCGCCATCGGGTTGTTCTGCTCGTCGCTGACGCGCAGCCAGATCGTGGCGGCGGTGATGACGACGGCGATCCTGTTCGTCATCACCATCCTGCCGTGGTGGGTGGCGGGCGAGGCGACGCTGCCGGCGTTCTGGCGCAGCGCCGCCGACCAGACCGTCTTCCGCCGCTACACCGATTTCTCCAAGGGCGTGATCGACATCGGCAACTTCGTCTTCTTCGTTGCCGCCACCGCCGTCTTCCTGTTCCTCACCACGAAGGTCCTGGAAAGCCGCCGCTGGAAGTAAGCACCATGGCCGACAACACCGAAACCAACAGCAGCACCGCCGCCGCCGCCGCCGCCGCGACTTCCACGACAGAGAAGCGGTCGGCGGATAAGCCGACGGGCGAATCGCAGAAGCAGCGGTGGGTGAAGTACGGCGCGAACGTGGCGATCGCCAGCGTGGTGGTCATCCTGCTCGCCGCCGCGCTGGTTTACCTGGCGCAGAAGACCGGCCGGCGAATCGACACCACCGAGTCGCGCGCGTACAGCCTGAAGCCGCAGACCGCCGCCATCCTGAAGGAGGCCAAGGGCAAGACCAAGCTGGTCAGCCTCTACCGGCAGGAGGTCCGCAGCGAGACCGGCGGGATGAAGAAGAGCCCGTACGCGCCGGTCGTCTCCGACCTGCTCGACGAGTACCGCCGCAACGGGCGCAACGTCGAGGTCGAGGTGATCGACCCGGTGCAGCAGAACGCCAAGGTCGAGGCGCTCATCAGCGAGGTCGCCAGCAAGTATGGCGGCGAGGTGCAGAAGTACCGGCAGGTGATCGACGCTTACCCCAAGACCTTCGACCAGATTCGCCAGGTGGCATCCGCCGAGGCGGAGAAGGTCGCAAAGCTGCCGCTGGACAAGCTCGGCGAGGACGACGACTCGCAATACGCGCTGCTGGCAATCGAGGAGGTGCGCAAGGTTCCGCCGCGGCTGAAGGATACCGAGGAGCGCGTGCAGCGCGTGCTGACCGACAAGCCGCCGGACTACAAGGGGGCGGTCGAGGAGATCGGCGACCGCATGACCGGCGTTTCCGGCAACGGCAAGCAGGTGCTCGACATCTTCGCCCGCTCCAAGGCGAACGCGAAGCTCCCCGAGCCGGTCCGGCAGTACATGGCGTCGGCCACGCCGGTCTGGGAGCAGATCCGCAAGCTGGCGGACGAGCTGGCGGGGCAGACGAAAAACCTCGGTGAACTGAAGCTCGACGATCTGCGCACGAGCCTGAAGGCGAAGGACACCATCCTCGTCGTCGGCGAGAACGACATGCGGGTGATCCCGTTCGAGCAGGTCTGGCGCCCCGACGACCGCGAGCTGCGCGCGCTGGCGCCCGGGCAGGAACCCAAGCCGCGCTTCGCCGGCGAGCAGCAGATCAGCACCGCCATCCTGGCGCTGAACCAGCAGAAAAAGCAGAAGGTGGTCTTCGTGCGCAACGGTGGCCCGCCGCTGGCGGAGCCGGGCACGTTCCCCTTCGGGCGGCGCGGCGGGCCGTTCTCGCAGATCGCCGAACGGCTGCGGCAGTACAACTTCGAGGTTTTGGAGAAGGACCTCTCGGGCATGTGGGCCATGCAGGCGCAGATGCAGCAGCAGCAGATGCCGCCCGCGCCGGAGCCGAGCGACGAGCAGATCAAGGACGCCATCTGGGTCGTGCTCAACATCCCCGCCGGGCAGCAGAACCCGATGATGCCCTCGCCGACCATGGCGCCGAAGGTGGGCGAGCACCTCAACCGCGGCGGCAGCGCCCTGGTCCTGTTCGACATGCAGGCGGACGCCATGACCGACGCGCTCAAGCCCTTCGGCATCGAGGCGCACCCCGGCGCACTGGCGGCGCACGAGATCGTGACCGTCTCGGCCGGGCGGCAGGGCGAGGGGCTGGAGGAAGCGCAGCGTTACCCGATCGTCTTCGACATCCGCAACTACGGCGACCACCCCATCACGCGTCCGCTCCAGTCGCTCCAGTCGCTGCTGGTCCCGCTGGTATCGATCACGCTCGCCAAGGACGCGCCGGCGGGCGTGAAGGTCACGCCGATCCTGCCGTTCCCGGAAAACTTCAAGGCGTGGGGCGAGACGGATTTCGAAGCGCTTCAGACGGGCGAGGCGGTGAAGTTCGACGCCGGCCGCGACGTCGCCGGCCCGATCTATGGCGGCGCCGTCGCCGAGAAGCCGGGCGGCGCCCGCGTCGTGGTGCTCGGGTCGGTGCGCTTCGCCATCGACCGCGTACTCAACGACGTTGATCCCGAGCTGTATCGCAGCCGCGGGCTGGTCGTGTCGCAGTACCCGGCCAATGCCGAGCTGTTCGCGAACAGCCTCTTCTGGCTGGCAAAGCAGGAGCCGATGCTGGCGATCAGCCCGGCCGCGATGGAAGTGCCGCGCATCCAGCCGATCAGCCCGGGAAGCCTCAAGGCATGGCGCGTCGGTGGGCTGATCTT
>DASQDR010000262.1:0-28390 GCA_035634055.1 Tepidisphaeraceae bacterium
GCCGATCCGGCCAACGGTGGAGCCGCGCCCGCCGCGCCGCGTGCCGCCGATTCCGTCGACCTTGGTGCCGCGCCCGCCGGAGCCGCCGGCGTGCCGGACGTCTCGCCGCGGCCGCCCGCTTTTCTCGTCACCTGCGAGGAGCGCGAGAACGACCGCTGGTCGCCGCTCCAGGTCACGTCCGTCAGCCGCACCGGCGGCGAGGCGGACGCCGTGGTGACCATCACCGGCGCCGGCCGCGCCGGCACGACGTCGGTGGCCGTCACCTTCGTGCAGGACGCGCGCACGGGCACCGCGCGGTTCCTGGTGCAGCGGCAGCGGCGGATGCGCGCCCGCCCGCTCGCCGGGGCGCAGTCGAGCGACCTGGTGCAGCTCTTCAACGACCACCAGCCCGAGACGCGGCTCTACCTCGTGCCGCTGCTGGCAGAGCTGGGCCGCGGCGACCTGCTCCGGCCGAGGCCCGGCGACGTCTACCGCGCGTTCCCGAGCATCCCGCCGGACCCGAAGGTGTCGCGGCAGGTGCGCGACCTGCTGCCGGCGCTGGACTCGACGGAGTCGACCGAGCGCGACGCGGCCGTGGCGAAGGTGGAGGCGCTGGGCGCGCCGGCGCTGCTGGCGGTGGCGCGGCTGGATCCGTCGGAGCTGACGCCCGAGCAGTCCAGCCGGCTCGGGGCGCTGCTGGCGAGGCACAGCACGTGGACGGACCCGGCCGCCGCGGCGCGCGACCCGGATTTCCTGGTGGATTGCCTGGAGGACGACGATCCCGCCGTCCGCGCCGCCGCGCTGGACGCGCTGCGCCCGCTGGCCCGGCGCGAGGTTCGGTTCGACCCGGCCGCCGCACCCGAGCAACGCGCCCGCGCGGCCGCGAGCATCCGGGAAGCCCTGCGCACGCCGGCACCGGAGCCGGCGGCGGCGGAGTGATGACGAATTGAGGTATGCGAAGCTGCGGGAGCGTTGCGAAGACTGGAGCTTGAAGATTGGAACTTGAAAGACCCTGACTCACTGGCCGTTCAAGTTCCAATCTTCAATCCTCAAGCGCCCGGCACAGGCCCTCACCCTGACGCTTTCCCCGAACACCGGGCCAGCCGACCGCAAGCCCCTCTACGCCGCCGCGTCGCTCACGCCGGCCATCATGCGGAGCAGGCGTTCCTGCGTCGCCTGCGCGCGCGCGACCTCGCCGGCGATCCGGCCGTGGCGCATCACCAGCACGCGCGTCGCGAGGTTGATCACCTCGGGCAGCTCCGAGGAGATCAGGATAATGGCGATGCCGCGGCTGGCGAGGTCGTCGATGATCTGGTGGATCGCCGCCTTGGCCCCGACGTCCACGCCGCGGGTCGGCTCGTCGACGATCAGCACCTTGCAGTCGCGCGCCAGCCACTTGGCCAGCGCGATCTTCTGCTGGTTGCCGCCGGACAGCGCCGCGACCGGCGTGCGCAGGCTCGGCGTCTTGACGCGCAGTTGCTCGAAGTAGGTGATCGCCAGCTTTTTCTCGGCGCGGTAATCGAGCAGCCCGAGCAGGCGCTTCAGGCGGTCGAGCATCGCCAGCGACGCGTTCTGACGCCCGCTCATCATCAGCACGAGCCCCTGCCGCTTGCGGTCCTCCGGCACCAGGCCGACGCCGCGCCGCATGGCCTGGCGCACGCGCCCCAGCGGCAGCGGCCGGCCGTCGAGCGTCACCTTCCCGGTGGCGAACTTGTCGAGCCCGAAGATCGCCTTGCACACCTCGCTGCGCCCGGAGCCGACCAGCCCCGCGAAGCCCACGATCTCGCCGGCGCGCAGGTCGAACGAGACGCCTCGGAACTTCCCGGCCGACGCGAGGTTCTCGACGCGCAGGATCGTCTGCCGCGGCTGGGCGTGCAGGTGCTGCGGGAAGTACTGATCGAGCGATCGCCCGATCATCAGCCGCACCACCGCGTCCTCGCTGGCCTGGGCGCGGGTCAGCGTGCCGACGTACCTGCCGTCGCGCAGCACGCTGAGCCGGTCGCACAGGCGGAAGACCTCGGGCATGCGGTGCGAGACGTAGATCATCGTCACGCCGCGCGACTTGAGCTTCTCGATCAGCTCGAACAATCGCTGCGCCTCGGGCTCGGATAAGGAGCTGGTCGGTTCGTCGAAGATCAGGATGCGCGCCCCCGTGCCGACGGCCGAGGCGATCTGCACCAGTTGCTCCTGCGCCGTCGACAGCGCGCGCATCGGCTGCCGCACATCGAGCGGCACGCCGATCTGGTCGAGCAGCTCGGCCGCCCGCGCACGCATGTCGCGCCGGCTGACCAGGCCGAAGCGGCGCGGGTACTGGCCCATGCACAAATTCTCGGCGACCGACAGGTCCGGGCAGAAGGCCAGCTCCTGGTGGACCATCCCGACGCCACGCTTGTTGGCGTCGCGCGGCGAGCGGAAGCTCACCGGCCGCCCGTCGATGCGCACGACGCCGTCATCCGCGCGGTAGATCCCAGCCAGGATCTTGCCGAGCGTGGACTTGCCCGCGCCGTTCTCCCCCATCAGCGCATGGCACTCGCCGCGCTCGATCGACAGCGAGACGCGGTCGAGCGCGGTCACGCCGGCGAAGGTTTTCGTAATGTTCTGGTACTCGATGAACATAGGTAGACGTAAGCACGAAACCCTAAGCAGGAAATCCTAAACAAATTAGAAGGCGGAAAAGAAGGAAACTTGGAGCGGCCACCCAACTGCAGGCGCGCTGCGTTCCTTCGTTTTCTGCTTGGAGTTTCCTGACTTGTTTAGGTTTTCCTGCTTAGCATTTCGTGCTTACTTGCCCAGCCACTTATCCCACTTCTTCCCATACTCCGCCGCGTTCTCCTTCGTCACCTTCGTCAGTGGATCGATGATGCGCTTGTCGCTGGGGTCCTTGCCGTTGGCGATCTTGTCGAGCAGGATCTCAACCGACTTGTAGCCCCAGCCGTAGCAGTCCTGGGCGTAGAGGGCCTCGACGTACCCTTCCTCGACATACGGGAGCTGCGCCGGCAGCGCGTCGACGCTGACGACCTTCACGCTGCCCGGCTGCCACTTGAGCGCGCCCTTGGTGAACAGCGGCCAGCCGCCGATCATCGCCCAACCCTGGATGCCCGGGTTCGTCGTCTGCGCGGACTGCACGGCGCGGACGGCGTCCTCCGGGGTCTCGGGGTGATAGAAGACGCCGTTGCCGTCGTTCAGCTCCTTCATCTCCGCGTGCTTCTTCAGCTCCTCGCGCACCGCCTTCACGCGCGCCTGGAGGTTGGGGGCGCTCTGGTTGCCGGCCAGGATCGCGATGGTGCCCTTGTTGCCCATCGCCTTGGCCAGTTCCTCCATCACCACCTTGCCGCAGGTGGCATCGTCGGTGCCGTAGTAGGCGATGCGCCTGGAGCGCGGGGCGTCGGAGTCGAAGGTGACGACCGTGACGCCGGCGGAGACGGCACGGTTGATGGCGGGGGTGACGGTGTTGGCCTCGGTGCAGCTCACGGCGATTCCCTGCGCACCGCTGCGGACGAGGGAATCGATCGCCTGCGCCTGCTTCTGCGCGTCCTCGTCCGTCGGCGTCTGCCAGTCGATCGTCACGTCGGCGTTGTACTTCTGCCCCAGTTCCTTGGCGGCGTCCTTCGCGCCCGAGTAGGCGGCTTGGAAGACGGCGTTGGACTGCGACTTGGCGACCAGGCCAATGGTGATCTTCTTCCGCTCCTGCGCGCCCGCGGCCGGCTGGCGGACCAGCGCCGCGAAACCGGCGACGGCCAAGACGATGACGGTGAGACGAAGAATCGTTCGCATAAGCTCCACTCCCGAAAGGTTGGTGGGACACGCACGCACGCGCTCGCGCATCGTTCGCGATGCTCAAACTCAGATCTGCTTCGCGCCTGCGAGCCGCCGGTTGCGCACGTACTCGCTGAAGCGGTCGACCGCGACCGCGGCGATGATGGCGGCGCCGATGATGATGCTGCTGTACTCGCGGTTGAGGTTGAGGATCAGGATACCGTTGTCGATCAGCGCGATCACCAGCGTCCCCAGCAGCGCCCCCAGCGCCGTGCCGCGCCCGCCGGTCAGGCTCGCCCCGCCCACCACCGCGCCCGCGATGACCAGCAGCTCGTACCCGTAACCGGTGTTGGTCGACGCCGCGCCGAAATACCCGACGGCGACGAGCCCCGCCACGCCGGCCGCAAGCCCCGACAGCGCGTACACGCGCAGCTTGATCCGCGCCACGCGCAGGCCGCTGAACCGC
Source organism: Tepidisphaeraceae bacterium (assembly GCA_035634055.1). Taxonomy (GTDB): domain Bacteria; phylum Planctomycetota; class Phycisphaerae; order Tepidisphaerales; family Tepidisphaeraceae; genus JAICTV01. The sequence continues at coordinate 4,202 of DASQDR010000262.1, forward strand.
GCCGCTTCCTCGTTCCCGCCGACGGCGTAGTTCTCGCGCCCCGCCACGGTGAGGCCGAGGTAGAACCACCCGGCGAGCACGCACGCCAGCGCGATGAGGATCGGCGCGGGCTGCAGCCCCGCGACGCCGGCGACCTCCTTGGGGACCTCGTACATCATGAAGTGGTCGGTGAAGCTCATCGGCAGCACCTTGCCCGGCTCCGGCAGCGTCTTGAGCGTGATCCAGACGTTGCCGATGCCGCGGAAGATGCTCATCGTCCCCAGCGTGACGATGAACGGGTGCATGCGCAGCGCGGTGACCAGCGCGCCGTTGACCAGCCCGCACGCCAGCCCGACGCCGCACGCGACGGCGGCCGCCGTCGGGATCGTCTTCCAGCCGCTGGCCTCCTCGGCGAAGTTCTGCAGCACGTAGGCGGTCGCCAGCGCGGAGAGCGCGAAGATCGAGCCGACGGAGATGTCGATCCCGCCGGAGATGATCACGCACGTGACGCCGACGGCCATGATGGCGTACCACGACATCGGCGTGGCGACGCCCCCGAGCAGGTTGCTGGCGCGGAAGAAGTTGTTGACCCGCTCGCCAGCGATGGTGACGCTGCCGCCGAAGTAGGTGAAGACGAGCCCCAGCAGGACGATGACGAGCAGCAGCCCCGCCTCCTGCAAGCGCGGCAGCCCGGCGGTACGCATCGCTGGGCGGGCGTGGAGGGCAACCGGGGGCACGGATGGCGGCGTCGGCGTGGTGGCGTCCATCGTCGCCGGACAGTTTAGTGCAAACGGCCGCGGCTACGCCATGCCATCGCCAAGGCCGCTGCGGGCGTGCCGGCGCTGACGCCCACGGGCGTACGATCGGCGCAGGATCGTCAGGCCGGATGCGGCGGCGCATTGGCCGCGAGGGGGCGGCGTCAGACCGATACGGTCGCCCGCCGCGCTGCGACTTCGGCGGCGCGTTGGACGCCCTGCTCGGCGGGGCCGGTCAGCAGGCCGAGGGCGGCGCCCCAGACAATGTGCGCGACGATCATCAGCGCGTTGCGCTCCCGCGGGTGGCGCGTGGCCGGCTCGTGCAGGTCGGCGGCGGGGAGCAGGCCGAGGTAACTGGCGGTCCAGACGATCAGGCCCCACGTGACGCCCGTGAGCACCCCCGGCAGGCGCACCCGCGGCGCCAGCAGCGCGTAGATCGCGCCCATCACGGTGCCGTAGCCGAAGTGGGAGACCAGCGTGGCGGCCTTGCGTTGCGGCTCGTCGAGGTGCCGCTTGAGGCGCAGGGCATCGAGCACGTTCATGGTCACCTTGCGCGGCGGCAGCGGGTAACGCTGCCCGCGCGGGAGCGCGCGGTGCATTGCCAGCATGGCCAGGGTCATCGGCGCAGTGGCGGCCAGCCCGCCGAGCGCGCCGGCGATGATTTTGCTCGTGTCGATGCGAGTGCGGGATGGCATATGCTCTCCTCAAGGAACGCACGGATGCAGCGCCCGCCGCGCGGACCGCTCGTGCTGCGGTGGCAAAGGGCGCGCCGGGGCGCGAGCCGCGGTGACAAGGATGTCTAAGCAAACCCGTCCAGAGCGCGCACCACCCCCTGATCCCCGCCAACACGCCGAACCCGGCGAAGCCGTGCCGCGGTCGGCGCGAAGCCGGCGGAGCAGCGCACCACGCGAGCGAGCGGAGCGAACACAGTTACGGGCGGGCGCGGAACGATCGGTCAATTCGGTTCGGGCGGCGCGGGCGGCGGGGGTGGAGTCGGCGGCGCGAGCGAGCGAGTCGCAGGTGGCTGCGCAGGCTCCCCCGGCTGTTGGGCGCGCCCCCGCCGGCACCGGGCGAAGCCGCAAGCCGGCGTTCGACGTCCCGGAGATGTTCGCGCGCTTGCGAGCGGCCACCGCACCTTACAAGAAGGCGGCGACGTTCGAGCTCGCCGAGCGCGGGTACGGCGGCGTCTTCCACGCGCTGGTCGGGTGCATCATCTCGATCCGAACGCTGGACGAGGTGAGCCTGCCGACGTCGCTGAAGCTGTTCGAGGCCGCCCCGACGCCCGCCGACGTCGCGGCGCTGGGGCCGCAGCGGATCGACGCGCTCATTCGCGCGTGCAGCTTCCACGAGCCCAAGGCGCGGCAGATCCACGAGATCGCCGCCCGCACCGTCCGCGACTTCGCCGGCGCGCTCCCGTGCGACCTCGACGTACTGACCAGCTTCCGCGGCGTTGGCCCGAAGTGCGCCAATCTCGCGCTGGGCGTCGCGTGCGGGCGGAGCCCCGGCATCAGCGTCGACATCCATGTCCACCGCGTCACCAGCCGCTGGGGGCTCGTGAGCGCGAGCACGCCGGAAAAGACAATGGCCGCGCTCATGGAAGCGCTCCCGCGCGATCTGTGGGTCGAGACCAACGCGCTGCTCGTTCCGTTCGGCAAGCACGTCTGCACCGGAAAGGCGCCGAAGTGCTCGACGTGCCCGCTGCTGGAGTACTGCCGGCAGGTCGGGGTGACGGAGCACCGGTGAGGCGCGCCAGGACCGTTGGCGTGGCCTCGCCCGTCAGGCACCGACGGGCTGCCGATGGCCACGGATGTCCGTGCGTCAGGTCGGCGTTGCTGCTTCACCCAAGGTGCTGCGAATCCACGCCCTGACGATCCCTGGCAATTCCTCCGACCACTCGTCGAGCCCGTGGCGCGCGGCCGGGTGGAGCAGCAGTTGCTTTGGCTGGCGGGCGATCTGGTAGACGTGGCGCGAGCAGTCGGGCGGAAGGACCTCGTCCGCCTCCCCGTGCGCCAGCAGCAGCGCGCAGCGCGGGCCGAGGGTGGAGGCGGGGTCGGCGCCGTAACTCTGCGTGGAGAGCGCCGCGCAGGCGCGCACCGCCGGCGACGCCGCCGCCGCCTGGATCACCACCGCGCCGCCGAAGGAGTGCCCCGCCAGCGCCATCGCCGTGATCGACTCCGCCTCGAGGAAGGCGATGCCCGCCAGCACGTCAAGGGTGCTTTCCATCAGTTCGGCCGGCTCGCGGTAGCGGACGCGCAGGGCGGCGATGCCGTCGTGGGCGGAAAGGTCCTCGCACAGCCGGGGGTAGAGCCACCCGCGGACCGGCGTGTCGAACCCGCCGCCCGCGCCGCCGACGAAGATCGCCGCGCGGGTCGCGCCCTCTACCGGGTAGTAGCGCATCTCAATGTTGCCGCGGCTGGTGCGCAGCACCACGGGTTCGAACCGCTCGCCGACCGACCCCCCGCCGGCCGACCCCCCGCCGACCGACCCTCCGCCTGCCGCGCTCGCCGCCGGCGAGCGTGCGACGTCCGAAACTTCCATTTCCAGCATGCCCGGGCTGCGGCGCCGCGTGCTGCGAGCCATCGATCACCTCCAGCGCCTGTCCCTCGGGCGAAAGGCGTGCCGACCAGCGGCGGCGGCGGGTCAGACTTTTCCGCCGCGTCTCGGGTACCATGTGGTCGTCTTTCTCCCGGAGGCGCCGGCGGTGGCGGAGCAGCACCAACAGCAGCAGCAGATCAAGTGTCCGCACTGCGGGCAGGCGTACGCGCTGACGGCGGAGCAGGTCCCGCAGTACGCGGGGCAAACGATCGCCTGCACGCGGTGCGCGAAGCCCTTCACCGTCCCCGCCTCGATCGCCCGCGCCGCCAGCGCCCGCGCCGCCAGCGGGCGGGGCCTCGGGTCGGGCGGCCCGGCCGCCGCTCGTGTCGCGGCGACCTCGGTCAATCCGCCGCCGCCAGCAGCCGGCCACGCGCCGCGCGGCGTCCCGCCGGCGGCGCAGCCGCCCCCGCCATTTCGGCCGCACGAGCATCCGGGCGCGGCGTACGCCGGATACCCCCCGATCGGCTACGCCGCCGTCCCGGCGACCAGCGGGTTGGCGATTGCGTCGCTCGCGCTCGGCGTCGCCAGCCTGGTGCTTCCACTGTTCGGCGTTGTCGCCATCGTGCTGGCCATCGCGGCGGTGGTGCGGACATCACGCGACCCGCAACTTAGCGGTAGAGGATTCGCCATCGCCGGGATCGCGCTTGCCGTCGTCTCCTTCGCGCTCTGGGGGTGCGTGGCGACGGTGATGTTGCCGGCCGTCCGCCAGGGGCGTCACCTGGCACAGCAGGCGCGCTGCGCCGGCAACCTCACGCAGATCGGACAGGCGCTGATGATTTACGCCCAGGCGAACCAGGGCGTCCTCCCGGACGACCTGACCCACCTCGTGCTCGACGGCACGCTGCCGCAGTCAATCGTGTTCACCTGCCCCACGTCCGGCGACGTCCCGGCCAACGGCGCGACGCCGCAGCAAACGGCACAGTTGACGGCCAACGACGGGTACGTCTCGTACACCTACGTGGCGGGCGGGACGCCGCTGGCGAAGGCAAACGGGCGGACGGTGCTGGCGTACGAGCGGCCGGGCAACCACCCGCGCGGCGGGATCAACGTGCTCTGGGGCGACGGGCGCGTGACCAACGAGAACGGCGCGGTCGCGGCGGGCGTGACGAACATCGGCGCGGGCGGCCCCAACCCGCCACCGGTGGTCAGCCCCTGACCGCCGGAGCAATTGGAAAGGTCCGCCGACCTTAACCGCCCGCCCCGCCGCCGCTGCCTCCGCCCCGCCCGGCCGCGCCTCCAACGGCCCGGGTAAAACTGCCCGCTTCCGCAGCGAATCCCGTCTGAGGTACATTGAGCTACCGGTGGAGACGAGCACGAGGCACGCCGTTGCCGATGACCCTTCACGTTCAGTGCCCGCACTGTGACCAGGTGAACGCGCTGACCCCCAGCGGGGCCGTGCGCTACGCCGGGCACGCGCTGGAGTGCGCGCAGTGCGGGGAAGAGTTCGTGGTCCCGCGCACCTTGGCCGCCGAACGCGCCGGGAACGCGCCGCTGATGGGGGAGATCGTCCGCGCGGCGCCGCGCGATGCTGCCGAGGGCGCGGGCGGCGCCGCCCGGATCGATCGGATCCTCGGCGCGGAGGTGACGGCGGGGGCGTACCCGATGCCAGCGGCGACCGCGTCAGAGTTCTTCCCGCGCGCCCCCGGCGACGCGGCGCTGGCCGTTAACGCCGCGCTGACCGTGAAGGTCGCCGCGACCGGGCCTGCTTCGTCGAACGCCGCCAGCGGAACCGGCGCCGCCAGCGCCGCCTCTGCCGCGAGTTCGGAGGTCGCGAGGGGCGACCAGACTATCGACGGCATCACGCCCCCCGATGCCGCCGCCCCGCCGGCGCTGCCGTGGACGCAAGTGGAGCCGACGACGTTTCCGGCACCTGATGCCGAGGAAGTCGCGGAGCCCGCGCCGGCGGAGGTGACGCTCGGCCGATATGGCTTCACGGAGCTGCTGAACCCCGACGACCCGCCGGCGGCGCCGCCGCCGCCGACCATTAACTGGCTTGCCGCCGCCAGCGCCGCCAGCGCGATCTTCGGGCTGTTCATCCCGATCGTGCCCGGCCTGCTGGCGATCGTGCTGGGGCTGACGGCGCTGGGACGAACGCGATGGTCGCGAGTCGGCGCGACCGCGCTGGCGGCGGGCGGCGTGCTGGTCGGGTTCCTCGGACTGGTGCTCGGCACCGCCGTCTTCAACCAGCGCGTCCTGCCGGCGCTGGAGAAGGCGCGCGACGCGGCGATGGGATTGGCGGGTGCGGGATCGGCCGGCGCCACCACCGCCGGCGACCCCGCGGGCGCGGCCGCGGGGGAGGCCTGCGAGGCGCACTTCCGCGCGATCTATCGCGGCATCGCTACCCACCGTCGCGCCAATGCCGGGCGATTCCCCGATCGGCTCGACGAGCTGGCGCTGGACCGCGCGGCGGGGCAGGATCTGCTGGCGTGCGCTGCGATCCGCTCGACCGCAGGGTTGCTGTCTAACGCGAGCGCTGTGGGCACGCGCGCGGACGCGAGCACGCCAGGAAACGCGGATTCGACAGCGACCGCGGATCCTGCACGCGCCGCCGACGTCGCCCGAACCTACGTCTACACCGCCGCCGGCCTTGCCGCGTCGGCGCCGGCGCAGAGCGTGCTGCTGTACGAACCGCTGGCGGCGCACGGCGGGGGCGCTGGGATCCGCGTGCTCTTCGCCGACGGGCGGATCGCGCAGGTGGGTGCGGCCGAGGCGCAGCAGGCGACGCGACGGCTCGCCGCCGGCACCAATCCCCCCTGGCCGGACACCGCCCGGTGAGCGGCGTCGACCCGCCGCCGCCGCCGGCGCCGCCGGTTCGCCCCGGCTCGCGCGCCCGGCGCCGACGCGCGGTCCTGTCCTGCGCGTGGATCGTCTTCCTCGTCGGCTGCGCCCTGCTCAGCGGCTGGAAGGCACGGCAGAACCGCGCGGTGGCGAAGCAGTACCGGGACTACAACGCCGCCCTCAACGCCGCCGCCCGCTCCATCGAGGCCCAAGCGGTTTTCGTGCCCGACCTGTACTACCAACTGCACAACGCGTGGTCGAAGCGAACCGGCCCGCAGCCGACGACGCGGGTCGTCGAGCAGCGGCTCAACGATGGTCAGCCCTTCACCCTGATGCCCGGTCCGCGCGGGGGGATGATCGCGCACTGGATCCAGCCGACCAGCGGCGTGAAGTGGACGCTCTTTTTTGACGGCGGCACGTGGAGCCGGTTCGAGCGCGGCTCGACGGCGCCGACGCCCCCGCCCTTCCCGCCACCGCCGGCGGGTTATGCCGAGGTGGAATTTCTGCGCCGACAGATCCACGAGCGCGGGCCTTGGGCGTGGCTCGCGCTGGCGGCGCTCGCCGTCGGACTGATCGTCGCCACCGTCCCCCGCCGCCGCCGGTGGCTGCGCGCGGCCGCGCTGCTGCCGGCCCACCTGATGATGGCCGTCGGCATCCTCTGCGCGCTCGCGCTGCTGCTGCCGCCGTTCGGGGAGTACGTCCTGCCGTTCTACGCTAAGCGGGACTTCACGCGCGACCTGCTCGCCCGCTGCGGCATGATCGCGATCGGCGGCGCGGCGGTGTGGCGCCTGGCCCGCGGGCCGCGCGTCCGGCGCCATGGTGGCCGCTGCGCGGAGTGCGGCTACGACCTGACCGGCAACCAGAGCGGCGTCTGCCCCGAATGCGGCACGCCCGCTCGGCCGCCGGCGACGGCAGGCGATCTGGTCCCGTCACTGGATACACCCGGAGAGGGATAGGCAAGGGCTGGGCTTCGAGTCCGGCAATTGAAATTGACAATATTCAATTTTGAGTTGTCAATTGAAACCCCGCAGCCGCGCCCTCGCCCGAGGGTGCTCGATGACGCGGGGAAGAGACAGTGGAAACCTTCCAGATCCTCGCCGCTACCATCCTTTGCCGTTCTTTCTCGTGCCGCAGAGGTTGACCTGCATGCCCAGGGCATCGGCCATGGCGGCCTTGGTGAGCATGGCGGTGTCGGCGGACCTGGCGTCGGTGGCGTAGGCGACCTGGATGTGGTTGGCCTGGTGCTTGGCCATCATCTGGTCGCGGCTGACGCCGTAGGTGACGGCGTGCATGATGGGCCACTGCGGGGTGGTGCTATCCCAGCGTCGCTGGGTTTCCTCCGGCGGCAGCTCGACCACGCCGCCGCGGCCCAGGTCCATGCAAAGCTCGCCGTCGTCGACGTAGATGCGGCTCCAGACGATTTCGCCCGGCTTGCTGATCCCCTTGATGGTGCTGCCGCCGAGGCGGAAGTACATCGCCGGCTGGCGCTCGCCGACCGCGCCGGCCCAGCCGCCAGTGAAGTGGCTCGGGGGGGCGCTGCCGCTGATCTCGAAGACCCAGACGTAGTGGTCGGTCGTGCCGCTCTGGTCGCGGTCGCCCCAGCGCAAATCGTGCAGCGTGTTCTCGACCGGCTGGCCGAGCGCCTCGTGAACGCGCTGGGTCATCAGCCCGTCGATGCCGGCGCACTCGTCGACCTCGTTGAAGTGCGGCAGCGGTCGGCCGGCGTAAAGCTCACGCGAGCCGTCCTCGCTGCGGACCGGCGGGCGGACCGAGTCGTTGAGCGAGCCCTCCACCAGGTCCGACGCCGGCAGAAGGTCCTTCAGCCCCTGCTGGTACTGGATGCCGATCGTGTCGCACCCGAAGGTGTCGGCGATGCGCAGGGCGGCCACGTACATGCGGCACTGATCGATGACCTGCTTCTCGGTCAGGTCGCTCGCCTCGTCGGGGCCGAAGCGGAACTGCATGCCGTGGTCGAGGTACCACTGGTAGACCGCGCGGGCCTCGTCGTCGCTCACCTGCGTGGCGGTGTAGTAGAGGGCGGACTGGCTAAGGCGCTCCTTGAAGATGCCCAGCGGGTTGAGCAGCGCGTCGGGAACGATCGCGTTGAACATCCCCATGCACCCTTCGTCGAAGACGCCCATGATGGCCTTGTCGCGCGTCAGCCGCTCCGCCAGCGCGTCGCCGAGCTTGCGGTCCTTGGCGGCGAGGGTCGCCTTCTTCAGCGGGGTGACGTGCTCGAGCTTGTGCTTGAGCTTCCCCTTGGCCAGCCAGTGGCCGAGCTGGCGGGCGAAGCGGTCGCTCGAGAAATCCTCGCTCCAGAGGGTGGAGTACTTCACGCCCGCCTTGGTGAGCGAGCCATTGAGGTTGAGCATCCCGACCAGCCCGGGCCACTGCCCCGACCAGTTAGCGACGGTGAGGATCGGCCCCTGGTGGCTCATCAAGCCGTGCAGGACGTGATGCGAGTACTGCCAGACCGCCTCGGCGACGATGATCGGGGCGTCGGGATCGACGCCGGAGCGGAAGACCTCCATCCCTTCCTTCTGCGACTGGATGAAGCCGTGCTTCTGCTCGTCCTTGTAGGGGTGGGCGCGGATCAGCTCGTATCCGGCGGCGGCGACGGCGCGGAAGAGCTCGGCTTCCATCGCCTGCTGCGCCGGCCAGCAGACTTGGTTGGCGCTCAGGCGGAGGTCGCCGTTGGCGATCAGTTGGATCTGGTGCTTCTTGAGCTTTTGCGCCGTGCCGTTCTTCGCCATAGGCCAGTGGTGATACCAGCGCGAGGCGGAATCAAAAAGAGCATGTCGAGGGGCGGGAGCGGGCGCGCAGCGACACGCGGGCCAGGCGAAATGCGCCGGCTCGGGGATCGGCGCGTTACGTTTGGTCTGCCGATCACGCGGGCTGCTGGCCCTGGAGCGCCTGCTTGAGGCGCTCGGCGATCCGGCCGGTGCCCAGGTCCGCCTTGCCGAAGCCGGGGATCGCCCCCGCCCCGCGCGCCTCTTCCTGCGCGTCGGGCAGGTCGCTGACCAGCATCATCTTCACGTTGGGATGGCGACGGTGAATGTCCTTCATCAGGCGGACGCCTTCCTCGTCGTCAAACCCGTAGGGCAACTGGCGGTTGACCAGCAGCAGCACGCCCTGCTCGCCGCACACCGCTTCCAACTGGTCCTCGGAGTTGATAGTGACGACGTCGACGCCTTGGACGGAGCGGGAGATTTCCGACTCAAGGCGCGGTGCGTCCACGCCACAATGCCCGACCAGCACGATTCGTTGGCTCATTCGCGTCGCTCCTTGTACGTCAGCCGTGTACGTCAGCCGTGACTTCAGCCTTGGCCAGTGCAAAGAACGGGCCGTGACAAGCCGGTGGGGGCGGGCACGGGCACGGGCACGGGTGCCGGTGGGGCCAAGGCGACGGGCCGCGCAGGGGCCGGCCGATCGTGCAGGTCCTGCTCCAGCAGCCGGACCATCACCAGCAGCCCGCCGGACGGATGAATGGTCCAGCTTCGCCGCAGATTCTCGATCTGCTGCTCGACCGACACTCCTCGCCATGCGGCGGGCGACTGGAGCGGCAGGGGCCGGACCAGCGGGCGCGGCTCGCCCAGGGTGCGGCAGACTGCCGGGCGCGGGCGCAACGACGGTGGGCGGCGCATCCGCCCGTTTGCGAAGGTTTGCATACGGCTCTCTCCTGGGCGCGGTGCAGCCAGGCGAACCGAATCATCAAGAACAAGCGAGACGAACGGTTGGGATCCAACGGACGCGCCCGAGTGAAAATACCACACAGAAGAGGCGCCCGTGCCGTAAATTAGAAAAAATCTTTACTTCGGTGCGTCACCGGCTGCCGCCGCCGCTTACGTCGCCTTGGCGATGGGCGCATCGCTGAGGGCTTCGCGGATGAGCTGGGGGACCCGCTGGGAGCCGATCTCGCGCTTGCCGAACCCCGGCAACGCCCCCGCCGCCACCGCCGCCGCCTGCGCTTCGGCGTAGTTGCTTACCAGCATCGTCTTGAGGTGGGGGTGCTTCGCGCGGAGCTGGCGGACGAGATCGACGCCCATGCTGGAATCAAACCCCCAGCCCAGCTCGCGGTTGAGCAGCAGGAGGTCGACGCCGCCGCGGATCAGGCGGTCAAGCTCGTTGGCGTCGTCGGCGGCCACCACCTTGATCGAGCGGTCCGCCGAGGAGACCGCCATGCGGAGGAAGCTGCTGTCCGGACCACAGTGACCCACGAGCGCGACGATCTTGCTCATCAGGAGAGACCTCACTTAAAAAGGCGTTTGGAAGGTAACGTGCCGAATCCCCTGACACTTACGCCGCGCGGCCTGCAAAGGTTCCGGCGGCAAATGCGGCTCCGCGACCGCCGCGCGGGCGGGGCGGGTCGTGCTGGGGCTCCGCTTCACACATCGTCATCGGCGTCGTTTCCGACCGGGTCGTCGTCGCCCTTGCGGGCGGATCCCGCCGGTCCCGCCGATCCCGCGGCCGTCGATCGGCGGAAGATCGCCAGCACGCGATCGAGGTGCACAACGAACAGCCGGTTGTCGTGCTCCAGCTCCACCGGGATCGCCTCGCGCGGGTCGAACAAGACCTTGTCGTACTGCCGGATCGTCTGGTCCTCGTCGTTCTCGATCGCCTTGCTGATGGCGATGACGCGCCCGGTGATCACCGGGATCTCGTGGCTGTCGGGCAGGACGATGCCGCTCTTGGTCTCGCGCTTATTGTCGTCCTTGCGCACGACGACGCGCTTGCCGATCGGCTCGATGACGTCGTAGTCGCTGACGCGCTTCTTCGGTGACGTTGCCATGCGTGTCCCAACTATATGGTCGCCCCACGCGGCGGGCGAGCCGAGGGCCGGCGGGCGGGGAGGCGGCTTCCGGCCGTCGTTCGATTACAATCCGCCACCGATGTCGTCCCGTCGTACCCGCCGTGCCGCGCGCCCGACCGCCGCGCAGGTTGCCCGCCTCGCCCAACTCCTCCCGCTCCTCGAGCAAGCGCACGGCCCGCGCCCGGCGACGGTGCGCGGCAGGTGCCTCGACCTGCTGGTGGCGTGCATGCTCACGCAGAACACGAACATGGCCAACGCCCGAAGCGGCTACCGTCAGCTCCGCCGGGCGTTCGCTTCCTGGACGCAGGTGATGCTCGCGCCGATCGACGACGTGCAGCGCTGCATCGCTGTGTGCGGGCTGGCGCGGATGCGCGCCCGCCGGCTCCAGGCGCTGCTGCGGACGATCAAGCAGCGCGAGGGAAAGCTCGACCTCCAGTTCCTCGGCGAGCGCTCGCCGGGGGAGGCATTCGATTACCTGATGGGCTTCTACGGCATCGGCCCCAAGACGGCGGCGTGCACGCTGCTGTTCGCGTTCAACATGCCGGTCTTCCCGGTCGACAAGGGGATCCACCGCCTGGCCCGCCGGCTGAGCCTTGTTCGCGGCAAGGCCGGCGAGGCGGAAACCGGAACCACGATTGGCGGCATGCTCCGGCCGCCGGCGCACTACCCGCTGCACGTGCTGATGTTTGCCCACGCCAAGGAGTATTGCCGCCCGCGCAACCCCAGGTGCCGCCAGTGCCAACTGATGCCGCTGTGCGGCTACGGCCAGCGCCGCAGCCGGCACCGCCCGCCCAAGCAGATGGAGCGCCCCGCGGCGCCGCGCCGCCCGCGGCCGATCATCCTCTCCCGCGCTGCCGGCGGCGGCATCGCCCGCCACGGCGACGGCGAGGTTGATTGAGCCGCCGCAACCGCTGACGCCGTCGCGCGCCTTCTCACTAATCGCCCGCACCGAAACGTCGCGGTCCAGCCAGCGCCCGGCGGCAGCCGTCCGCGCGCGAACGCCGTGCAATTTTTAACTCAATTGCGCCAAAAGCGACCAACGCGGGCAATCAAATTGACGCCCGTTTCGGGCGGTTGGTAGCATCGCCGCCGCTCCGGTTCCCGTCGTCTCGCGACGACGCCTTCCGTCCGCCGCGCGCAAGAGGGCCTTCCATATGACTCGGCCGATTTCCCGCACGCGTCTTTGCGCCGTCATCGTGCTTCTCAGCCTGCCCGCCCACGCGGCCGCGCAGGGGTATCGCGTCGATCGCATTGCCTCGGGGCTGGACCAGCCGACCTTCATCACGCAGGCGCCGGGCGATCCGGCCAACATCCTTTACTTCACCGAGCGCACCACCAATCCGGTCGGCGGGTTCGACGTCAACAACGCCATGGGCAAGGTCTGGCGCTACGACGTCAACACCCGCGCCAAAACCGTGGTGCTGGACCTGTCGGCGCGCGGGGTGCGGCAGGACACCGGGCTGTCGGGGATCGCCTTCCACCCGGACTTCAACGTGCCGGCGTCGCCGGGCTTCGGCAAGATGTACGTCTCCAGCGCCGAGCGCGGCACGAGCCCGATTAATCGCATCGAGGAATACACCGTGCCCGCCAGCGGCCCTGCCGCGTTCAGCCGCACCATCCTCCAGTACAACAACACCGGCACCGTCAACAACAACCACACCGTCAACTGGCTTGGCTTCGATCCTGCCGCGACCGGCCCGGCGCGCGGATACCTGCACGTCAGCACCGGCGACGGCACTTACGGGCTGGCCAACCGCCCGTCGCAAAACCCGGCGGACCTGCAGGGCAAGATCCTCCGCCTCGACGTGACGCCCGGCGCGCCCGACGCTTATCCCGGCGATGGGAACAAGAACTTCGCCATCCCCGGCTCCAACCCGCTGCCCGCCTACAACGCCGCCCACCCGGGCACCCCGATCGCCGGGTTGGGCGAGGTTTACGTCACCGGCGTGCGCAACGCCTCGCGCGTCAGCTTCGACCGCGCCAACGGCGACCTGTACGTCGCGGACGTCGGCGAGAACAAGGCGGAGGAACTCAACTTCATCAAGGCGGGCAGCAACACCGGCATCACGCCGCCGGTCGACCTCGGCTGGCCGCGGCGCGAGGGGACGCAGGACGGGCTGAGTTCCCCGTTCACCAAGACCAACCCCTTCACCGGCGTCACCTCGCTCGAGCCGATCCGCACTTACCCCAACCCCTCGCCGGGCGCGGTGGCGATCATCGGCGGGTACCGCTATCGCGGGCCGGTCGCGGCGCTCCAGGACAAGTACTTCTTCGCCGACTTCGTCGGCGGGAACATCTCGATGCTGGACTTCGACCGCGACAGCGCCCCCGCCGGTTTCAACGGCGCCAACGGGACGCTGACGGACCTGACCGCCCTGTGGAACTCACTGGTGATCGACCCGTCTGACCCGAGCTACACGCCGGCCGTCGGCGCGGTGCACGGGATCGACCACGTCGTCTCCTTTGGCGAGGACAACGCCGGGAACCTCTACATCGTTGACTTCGGCCCCGGCACCGGCTTCGCGGGGCAGTACCCGGCGGCGGGGCTGGGGGAAATCTTCCGCATCACCATCCCCGAGCCGGCGTCGCTCGGACTGCTGGCCATGCCCGCCCTGCTCCTCGCCCGCCGTCCGCGAACCACCCGGCGCCGGTCCCGGCGCACCGGGCGCTAAGCGCCGCAGCAGTACACCGCGACTCGGCAAGCGCGGGTCCACCAGTGGTGTTTGAGCCGTCGCCTGGCGGGTTGCGCGCCCCCCCAACCCGCCACGCGGGCACGTGCCGTAATCCTGTCATTTCTACGGCTCGACGGCGCGCCGCTGGCCACGACGGCACCGGCGCGGTGATCGGCATTGACCGCGCCCCCGCCGCTCCCCCCGGCCTGCGGCGTCGCGCAAGTTGTGCGCTGCGTCGTTGCGTAGCGCGCCCGTATAGTCGCGGGCAAAGTCACTTCAAAAGGAGGAACTCAGCAAATGCAACGACTCGCCATCGCCCTGCTCGCCGTCGCCGCCGTTGTCCCTGCCGCCGCGCCCAATGCGCTGGCGCAGGATCCCTTCACCCTCACCGCCACCGGCGGCGGGCAGACCGTCTCGGTGTCGGCCAACAACGTCATCGACCTGGCCGGCGACCTGGTGGAAACGCGGAACGAGTTCTCGCCGCTGGCCAACCGCAACGTGACGGCCAACCTCCGCTACGGCGGGCTCGAGAACGCCGTGCTGGTCAACCGCAACGCCGCCGGCACCAGCGCCACCATCACGCTGCCGACCACCGGCTTCACGCGCACCTTCACCGCCGCCAACGAGGACGCCCTGGCGGATGAGATCGAGGACTTCTTCCGCAGCGAGGGGGCCGAGGAGTACGCCCGTTTCCTCCGCAGCGTGAATGAGGCGACGACCCTTGGCGTGGTCGACGGCAACCCGCTGGCCGCCACCGCGCTGATGGCCGACGCCAGCTTCTACCGCTTCGGCTTCCAGTCGCCGCGCTTCGACCTCGGCGAGGGGCCGCGCATGCCGTCCGGGTTGCAGTTCCAGGCGAGCGGCGGCATGGCCGATACCGACGACGGCGACGGCTTCTACGCGTCGGCCGGCCTCGGCAACACCTTCCGCTTCGGCGACCGCGTCGGGCTGTCGCTCAACCTCGACTACCGTTACCGCGACGTGGAGGGGGCCGCGCTCCACCAGCTCGTCAGCACCACCGGGCTGCCGATCATGATCGTCCAGCCGGGCAGCGATGGCGGGCTTTCGTGGACCGTCACTCCCGCCTTCGTCATCGGCTTCGGCGGGTCGTGGGACCTCGCGGCCGGCGGGTTCCCCATCGGCGGGCAGATCACCTCGTCGCTCGCCCTCCGCGCCGGCGGCTGGACCTTCGTCCTGGCCAACCAGTACGGCTTCTACCAGGGGCTCGGCATCGGCTTCGGCGACTGGGACTTCGAGACCGACGTCGACCAGCAGATCCTCAAGAACGGCGTGCAGGTGATCCGCACCTTCGGCGCCGCCGGCCGAGGGTTCGTCGACGCGGGCGTCGCTTACACGAATTTCCTGGATGAGGCGGCGACCGACAACTACATCACCCCCAGCGCCGGCGTCGGCGTCCGCTTCGGCACCGCCTCGGGCCTGCGCGTCGGCTACCACGGCAACTTCGCCGACAACTTCACCACCCACGGCGGCGACGTGACCCTATTCTTCTCGTTCTAGTCGAAGGAGGATGCCAGCGCGGGTGGCCGGGCCACTGCATGCGGTGACGCTGGCCAGGGGCTTGCGTGCTTCATGCAGCGCGAGCGCTGCGCCCGAGTTGAACGCGTCCCCGCTGCTGCGCCCGTCGCTCTACTTCACTTCCTGCCAGTTCTTCCCCCACCCCACTTCCACCTTCAGCGGGACGTCGAGCTTCATCGCTTCGGTCATCTCCTGGCGGATGATGGCGGCGTCGGCCTCGGCGGAATCGGCGGGGGTTTCGAAGACTAGTTCGTCGTGCACCTGGAGCAGCATTCGGCTCGGGCGGTTCTCGCGGGTCAGGCGGTTGTAAACGTTGCGCATCGCCAGCTTGATCAGGTCCGCCGCCGACCCCTGCACCACGCTGTTGATCGCCATGCGCTCGGCCATGTTGCGCATGGAGAGGATGTTGGAGCTGATCTCCGGGATCGGCCGGCGCCGGCCGAGCATCGTCTCGACGTATCCCTGCGATTGCGCCTCCATCACGCACTTCTCGAGGAACTGCTTGATGCTCGGGAAGCGCTTGTGATACGCGGCGATCAGTTCCGCCGCCTGCGCCACGCTCATCCCCTCGATCCGCCGCGCCAGCCCGTAGGCGCTGACGCCGTAGATGATGCCGAAGTTGATCGTCTTGGCGTAGCCGCGCTGCTGGCGGGTGACGTCCTGCGGGCGGGCGCCGAACACCTCGGCGGCGACCGTGCGGTGCACGTCCTCGTCGGTGCGGAAGGCGTTCAGCAGCGCCGGCTCCTGCGTGAAGTGCGCGAGGAAGCGCAGCTCGATCTGGCTGTAGTCCGCCGTCAGCAGGACGTTGCGCTGCGCGTCGCCCGGCACGAAGGCCAGGCGGATGCGGCGCCCCTCGTCGGTGCGGATGGGGATGTTCTGCAAGTTCGGGTCGCTCATCGACAGCCGCCCGGTCTCGGCGCCAATCTGGTTGAAGCTACCGTGAATTCGTCCCGTCGCCGGGTTCAGGTAGTCGGTGAGGTTGTCGAGGTACGTGTTCTTCAGCTTCACGAGGCTCCGGTACTCCAGCACCAGCTTGGGCACGGGGTGAGTGTCGGAAAGCCGGTCGAGCACTTCGACGTCCGTGCTCGGGCCGGTCTTAGTCTTCTTCACGACCTTCAGCCCGAGCTTGTTGAACAGGACGTCGCCGAGCTGCTTGGGGGAGTCCGGGTTGAAGTCGACGCCGGCCGCCTTCATGATCTCGCCGCGCAGGGCGTCGATGCGTTGCCCGAGCACGCCGGACTGCTCCTTGAGCACCGCCGGGTCAACGGCGATGCCGTTGCGCTCCATCTCGACGATAACGTCGATCAGCGGGACCTCGATCGAGTCCGCCAGCTCGCGCAGCCGCGGCAGGGCCGCCAGCTTCTGCTCCATCAGGTCGTTCAGCCGCAGCGCGACGTCGGCGTCCTCGGCGGCGTAGCAACTGATCCGCTCCATCGCCACGCGGTCCATGGTGATCTGGTTCTTCCCCTTGCCGATCAGCTCCGTCGTCTCGATCTTGCGGAAGTTCAGCAGGTCCAGGGCGAGCTGGTCGATGCCGTAGCGCAGCCGCCCGGCGTCGATGAGGAAGGCGGCGATCATGCTGTCCATGGACACGCCGCGCACGTCGATCCCCGCCTGCCGCATCACCAGCAAATCGTACTTGAGGTTGTGCCCCACCTTCTGCACGCCCGGGTCTTCCAGGATCGGCTTGAGCTCGCGCAGGACGCGGTCGCAGTCGACCAGCTTGCACCCGCCCGGCCCGCGCGTGGGGACGTAGTAGCCGGTCCCCTCCTTCCACGAAAAGCTCATGCCGACCAGCGGCTGCTGCATGGCGCCGAGCGTGACGGTCTCGGTGTCGAAGGCGAAGCGCTTCTGCTGCTTGAGCAGGTCAAGAAAGATCTCGAACTTCTCGTCGGTGTCCACGCACTCGTACGAGCAGTCCGCGCAGGTCATGGGCGCGGGCTTGCCGTCGGCGCCCGCCTGCTGTGCGGCTGCGTCGCCATCGGCGTCGCCGTTGCCGCCCATCGGGCCGAACAAGCCCGCTTCGAACGGTTGATACTTGCGCGCCTTCGGCTTCTGCGGCGTGACGCCCGCGCTGTCGTCGTCCCCCAGCCGCTTGAGCAGGCTGGTGAACCCGCACTCGCGCAGGTGGCGCTTGAGCGCGTCGTCGTTCAACCCGGTGAAGCGGCACTTCTCCCGGTCGAAGTCGAACTCGACGTCGCTCCGGAGCGTCACCAACTTGCGGGCGATGGGCAGGCGGTCGGCGAACTTCTCGAAGTTCTCGCGCATCTTTGGCGTCAGCTCGTCGAGGTGCTCCAGCACCGCGTCGGCCGTGCCGTACTTCTTGATCAGCTTGCACGCCGTCTTCTCGCCGACGCCCGGGATGCCCGGCACGTTGTCGATCGCGTCGCCCATCAGCGTCTGCACCTCGACCGCCTCGCGCGGGGAGTAGCCGACCTTTTCCTCCAGCTTCTTCTCGTCGATGACCTCGTCGGTCGCCGGGTCGTACATGTGGACGCACGGCGTGAGGATCTGCCGCAAATCCTTGTCCTTGGAGACCAGGAACGTCTCGAAGTCCTCCTCGCAGAGCTCGCGCGCCATGGTGGCGATCAGGTCGTCGGCCTCGAAGCCCCCCTTGGCGAAGATGGGGATGCCGGCGTCGCGCACGATCTCGAGGATGCGCTGCTCCTGCGGGAAGAAGTCGTCCGGGCGGCTCTGGCGGGTCGCCTTGTACTCGGGGTAGAGCTGCTTGCGGAAGACGCTCTCGTCGCCGGAGTCGATCACCATCGCCAGGTAGTCCGGGCGGCGCTGGTCGATCAGGTTGAGCAGCATCTGGGTGAAGACGAACGTTGCCTTGGTCGGCTCTCCCGTCGGGCTGGTCAGGTCGCGGAAGGGCGCGAAGTAAGCCCGGTAGATGTGGGCGTGGCCGTCGATGATGTAGAAGCTCTTGCTCTTGGGCATCCGTGCTGGACAATCTTATGCCGCCTGCGCGGCGCATGAGAAGCGATGAGCGAACCGACCGAACCACAGTGGGCGGAAATCCAGGATCACCTCTTCGCCGGGCGCAAGATCCAGGCGATCAAGGCGTACCGCGAGGCGACCCACTGCGGCCTGGCCGAGGCGAAGGAAGCGATGGAGGCGTACGCGCGCCGGCTCCGGCAGGAAGGCCCCGATCGCTTTGCCGCACCCGAGAAGTCCGGCTGCGCGGCCGCGGTGCTGCTGATTCTCGGACCGGCGGCGCTGCTGGCTTGGCGCGCGTGGCCGTGGGCCTGAGATTTCAGCCGCGCGGCGGCGGCGGACACAAACCTGCCATTTTCTTGACCGTACCACTTGTGCAAGGGTAGCTTACGCCGCGCAGCGGTAGGCGGAATCCCCTCCTCCCGAACCGGCTTCGCGCCGAACGTCCGTCCGGCGGGTAGATGAGCCCGTAGCGTTCCCGCGGCCGATTGATGCTCACCCGTGGGGCGCGCGGCTCCGGCGACGCAGAACAGCCGCGCCGGCCGACCCGCCCGTCGCAGCCCTGCTTTGGAGGTCCGTATATGCCCCCCGTCAGTTCCCCCGGCTCGCGCACCGCACTGGTCACCTGGTCGGTGGTCTTCGCGATCCTCTTCGTCGTCAGCTCGATCTTCGCCATCTACTTCTACGCCGACAGCAACAAGGCCAACCAGCGCGAGGCGGACTTCCGCAAGCGCTATACCGAAGTGATCAGCGACGCCGACCTCGGCGGCGAGGCGATCACGCAGCTTCGCGAGGCGCGGGCAACCGCGCCCGAGGGATCGGGCATCACGGGGACGACCCCACTGTTCCAGATGGCCCTGACGCAGCGCGACGAGCTGGCGCGCACCGTGGCGGGCGCCGCGGTGACCAATCCCGCCGCCGCTGCCGACCGCGCCCGCGCCGCCCTGCGCACCGCCGGCGACGCCGGCAAGGCCGCCGGGGTGACCGTGCCGGCGACCGATAACCTCTCCAACGCCCTGACCACCCTCGCCAACGCCGTGCAGGCGCGGAGCAACCAAATCAAGGACCTCCAGGCCCAGCTCAACCAGGCCAAGCAGGCCAACGCCGCCCAGGCACAGCAGTTCGAGCAGCACCGCCAGGAGCTGGACAAGCAGGTCGCCGCCATCCGCCAGGAGCAGGCCAGCGCCCAGACCGCCCTCACCACCTACCAGGGGGCGAAGAACCAGGATGTGGAGCAGATCCAGGCGGCGTTCGCGCAGGAGCGCAAGGCGCTTCAGGACGCCGGGAACAACGCCCAGGTGCAGATCGCGGAGCTCAACCGCCAGCTCAGCGGCGCCAACCAGCAGATCCAGACGCTCCAGCAGAAGCTGGGCGAGAACCGGATTAACACGCAGGACCCGATCACCCGCCACCCCGACGGGCAGATCATCCGCCTGCCCGCACGCGACGTGGTCTACATCAACCTCGGCCAGGCCGAGTCGGTGACGCCCGGGCTGACCTTCGAGGTGTACGACAAGCTCGACGGCATTCCGCCGGTCGGCGACCCGACCACGGAGGACCGCCTGCCCAAGGGTAAGGCGTCCATCGAGATCGTGCGCGTGGGCAACGGCTCCAGCGAGTGCCGCGTCGTCCGCACCACGCCGGGCACCCAGCTCTCCGAGGGCGACCTCATCGCCAACCTCGTCTACGACCCGCGCGTGAAGTACAACTTCGTCGTCTACGGCGACTTCGACCTCGACCGGAACAACGTCGCCACGCCGCAGGACGCCGACATCATCAAGCGCCTGATCACCCAGTGGGGCGGCAAGATGCTCGACAACGTGAACGTGGACACCGATTTCGTCGTGCTGGGCAAGGAGCCGGTGCTGCCGACGTTCACCAAGGAGGAGTTGCAGGACCCGTTCAACGCCAAGAAGCTGGACGACGCCCAGCGGGCCTTGGACGCCTACAACCGCGTCCGCGACACCGCGCGCGATTTGCACATCCCGATCCTGAACCAGAACCGCTTCCTCTACCTGATCGGCTACTACGACCAGGCCCGCCGGTAAACGGACAGCGCGGATCGGTTGATTAAAGATGACGAGCGGCCGAGGCGACCAACGCCTCGGCCGCTTTTTTGCGCCAGGAGGACCGCGCCGCGCGGGAGGCCTGAGAATCGAGGAGTGAGCGCTGCGCCTATGGGTATGGCGTGGACAGCAGGAGCGTTGTCATCCCGAAGCGTACTCGCGAGGGATCTCGGGAAGGTGAATCGCTCGCCAGCCCGAGATCCCTCGCGAGGACGCTTCGGGATGACACATCGCCTGCTGCCGACGCCACACCCGAACGCGCCGCTCAGACGGCAGCCGGCCGCCCGCCGTTCAAGTTCCAATCGCCAACCATCAATCCTCCTCCCGTCCCGCCGGGCAAAAAGGATCGGCCCCGGGATGCGAACATCCCGGGGCCGAGCGGATTGTGATCGTTGACTGTTCCGGTGCTTACCGGGCCAGGTCGTCCATCAGACGATCCAGGGCGGCGTCGAGGCGGGCTTCGGTCTCGTACGCGCCGGACTCGATCTGCGCCTTGACCGCCGCCACCTTGTCGGCGCGGATGTCGTTGGCCTTGAGCGTTTGCAGGAGGTGGCTGACGTTGGACAGTTCCACGCGGTCGGTCAGCTTCACCTGCTTGGCCGGGCTGGCAGGCACCTGCTTCTGAACCGGCTGGGACTGGATCTTCTGGATCGGCGTGTTAGGACCGATGCTGTTAATCGAACTCATGGCTTCACTCGCTGGCTAAGTTTGGCTCTCTCCATCAGGGCCGGCGACCTCCAGTCACCTTTGGCCCGCGACCCACCGGATCGACAGCACTGATATCGACCTTCGCGCCGGCTCTTCGTGAACGCGGCGGCCGATGGCGTGCTGTCAGGCAAGTCGGGATGCGGCAGACACTTAAGCACTCGCGGAGCAGGTGATTCTCCGGAAACCCGCGGACGTTCCGTCGCACCTGAGCCGCCGGCTGCTTTCGCAGCTTGCGCATCCTACCCAATCTCCCAACCCGCGATTGGCCCCATAGCCTTGGGACTCCCGCCCCATTGCTGGGACTTTGTTCTTATCGGGCGGGCGGGTTACCGGACTACACTTTTTCCCAAAAGAATTGATTCGGCCATCCGGCTGGTCATCGAGGGGTTGCGGTAGACCAGCGGCAGGAGGAAGCGCAAATTTTGCTGCGGCCCGCGGAGGTAGTCGCCAAGGGTGGTGCCCCACTCTTGCCGGTAAGGCTGGAGGGCGTCCTGGAGGTGAGGCTGCTTCAGTGCCGCCCGCACCGCCGAGACCGCGAACGTGGCCGACCAGCAGTTGGGGTAGATGTCCTCGAGGCAGGCGGTGAAGAACCCGCCCGCCGGTCCGAACAGCAGCGTGCGGTTGGCGACGATCTCCCGCGCGAGCGCGCCGGCGGCGGGGATTTCCATCGACTTCACCTGCCCCGGCTCGATCGATGTCGCCTGCTTGAGGAACCCGTGACGCCGCAGCACGTCGGCCCACTTCTGAAGCAGCTTGGCGGCGGGCGTCGCGTCGTCGATCGGCTGCTCGACCGCCAACTGCACCTCGCCCTCGCCGGGCATCATCCAGGCCCACGTGAGCTTGCCGCTGAGGTCCAGCGACATCGGCAGGATCGACTTGCCGGCGGGGTCGGCCCACTTGTCGCCCTTGAGGCGGACGAACGAGAAGCGGCGCATCACCTCGACGGCGAACATCTCCGGCAGCGCCAGCACCTTCGCCTGCTCGCGGGGCAGCGCCCCCGCCAGCAGCACCGCCGACGGGCGCAGCACGTGGTTGTCGGCGTGGATCTCGAAGCCCTTTTCGTCCACCGGACCCACGGTCAGCGTCTTGGGGTTGTAAAGCTTCGCGCCCGCCTCCTTGGCAACCTGGCAGAACGCCTTGCGGACGTGGCCGTATTCGCAGATCCAAGCGGCGGTCGACTTGGCGCGCCACTCGCCGCGGGTGTTGGCGTCCTCGCCGATGAACGCGACGCCGTGGATCGGCGTCATCTCCAGCTTCTTGCTCGCCTTGTCCAGCGCCTTGTGCAGTTGGAACACGCCGGGGTTGATCACGGCCAGGCGGTCGGGGGCGTGCTCGTTGGGGATCGTCGCGTGGGCGACGTTCAGCTCCGGCTTGTCGAGCAGCATGGCGGCGGCGAGGTACGCGCTGGGGTGCTCGCCGAGCACCAGCACATCAAGGGGCAGGGTCGTCCTGGGCATAACGCAATAACGGGCGCTGCCGCGCTCTCACTCTCGCGCGCCGGCCGGTAGAGCCAAGCGTACGCGGGCGGCGGCGCGGGTGCGACGGCCAGCAGGCGAGGGCGACGCGCGCCGCCCTCCGGTGCCGCCAATTCTATCTTACCGGATGCGTTCCCGAGAACTTTGGAAGTTGACAGCTTTTTCGGGCCGCGCGTAGCTTGCCGATGGTAGCAAGTCCAACCATTCTGCAAGCCCCCACCGGGGGCGGAAGGAGACGGTCATGAGGAAGTTCGTGGTAATCGCCGCCCTGCTGGTGCTGGGAACCTCGTTCGTCGGCTGCAAGGCCAGCGGCGAGATCGACAGCCAGACCTCGATCGCCATGCCACGCTAACCGCGGCGGCCCGGGCGTCGGTCTGAACATTCACTGCGGGAACAGAGAACTCGTTCCCCCTTTTTCAACGGGAGCTACGTCATGCGCAACGTCCTACTCACGGTGCTGGTGCTCGGCCTGGCCGCCGTCAGCTTCGGCTGCCGCGCCTCCGCCGAGGTCGGCGACGCCGCCACCTCCATCGCCGCCCCCCGCTAAACCGCGGGGAACGAGTGGCCAGTGATCCGTGGCCAGCGGCCAGTAGGAAGCACGCTTTCTACTGGTCGCTGGCCATTGGGCGGAAGAGGAACGAGTGGTCAGTGACCAGTGGTCAGTGGTCAGTGACAGCCGCCTCATGGCTGTGGCCTCCGGCCCGGCGGGAAGTCGGTCGTCTTGCCTCGCCCCGTTCCGCCCCACTAGCCACTGCCCACTAGCCACTAGCCACTTATCCCCCTCCTCCCCCGGCTTGCCTGCCGCCGCCGGCGCCGATAGGTTCTCTTCATGCCGCACTGGCCGCACGCCGTGCTGTTCGACTTCGACGGCGTGATCGTCAACAGCGAACCGCTGCACTACCTCGCGTTCCACGAGGTGCTCCGCGCCGAGAAGATCGACCTGGCGGAGCGGGAGTACTACCAGGAGCTGATCGGCTTCGACGACCGCGGCGCGTTCAAGCACATCTTCTCGCTGCGCGGGCGCGAGCTCGACCCCAAGACCTCGCTGCGCATGATGACGCGCAAGAGCGAGGTCATGATGGACCTGATCCGCCGCCGCAAGCTCGAGGCGCTGCCGGGCGTGGAGGAGTTCGTCCGCTCGCTCTGGCGGCACTGCCCGCTGGGGATCGTCTCGGGCGCGCTGCGCGAGGAGATCGAGGTGATGCTGGAAGGGGTCGCGCTGCGCGACTGCTTCACCACCATCACGGCCGCCGAGGACGTCGACGTCGGCAAGCCGGACCCGCGCGGGTACGTACAGACGATGAAGCTGCTCGGGCAAAAGCGGAAGCGCGAGACCAAGCGGGAGCGGGAGCTGAAGCCGTCCGGCTGCCTGGTCGTGGAGGACGCGCCGACGGTCATCCGCAGCGTGAAGGCGGCCGGCTTTCCAACCCTCGGCGTGGCGACGAGTTATTCCGTCGAGCACCTGAAGGAGGCCGACTGGGCCGTCCCGTCCCTCCGCCCGGAGGACGTGAAGAAGAAGCTGACCGCGCTGAAGTGGATCATGTGACGCCCGCGGCGGCGGCGGCGGCGGCGGCGGCGCGGGGGGCATTCAGGAGGCGAGCGTGGAGAAGCATTTGTCCGTGGTGGCCGCAATGCTGCTCAGCTTCGCGGGGGCTAGCGCCACGTGGGCCGCGGCCGCCGGCGGCGCTGCCGCCGTCGCTCACCCGCCCGCGCCGCAGTCCGGCGCCGGCGCCGGCGCCACGTCCCCGCATCACCCGCCGAACGGCCAGCCGGTCCTGCCGGCACCGGCGGTCTGGCCCGGGTCGACGGTGCTGCTGATCCTCGGCACGTTCGTCATTGCCGCCGGCGTCGGCGTGGCCGTCCGGCTCAACGCGCCGG
>DASQDR010000263.1:0-18674 GCA_035634055.1 Tepidisphaeraceae bacterium
CCAGCGCGCGAGCGCGCCGCGGCAGCGCACCGGGGCGCGGGCTCGAGCACCTCGAGTCGCGCCGGCTGCTGGCGAATATCCTGGTCAACACCGCCGTTGACGAGAGCGTCGCCAACGCGACCGTCAGCCTCCGCGAGGCCATCGCGCAGGCGGACGCCGGCGCGGGCGACGACACCATCAGCTTCAGCGCCGCCGCGTTCCCCGCCGGCTCGCTCACGACCATCACGCTCACCGCGGGCGCGCTCGCCTTCAACGGCACCAACGGCACGCTGGAGATCAACGGCCCCGGGCAGGAGCAGCTGGCGATCAGCGGCAACGACGCCAGCCGCGTCTTCAACGTCGCCGCGGGCGCGAACCTGACGCTGGACGGCTTGACGCTGACCAACGGGCGGCACGCCTCGATGGGCGGGGCGATCCACAACGCCGGCACGCTCGCGATCAGCAACGTGCTGGTGACCAACAGCAACGTCGTCGGCGCCAACGGCACCAGCGGCGCCGGCGCCACGCCCGGCGGCAGCGCGGGCACCGTCTGGGGCGGCGCGATCTACAGCAGCGGCGCGCTCACACTGACCAACGCCACGGTGAACAACAACGCCGCGACGGCCGGCACCGGCGGCGGCGCGGCGTCGGCGGCGGGCGGCGCGGGCGGCGACGCCCTCGGCGGTGGCATCTACGCCGACGGCGCCATTACCCTCACCGACACCAACGTCTCGGCCAACTTCGCCAGCGGCGGCGCGGGCGGCAACGCCTCGGCCGGGGCGGGCGGCAACGGCGGCGACGCCTTCGGCGGCGGCCTGTACGTCGCGCCGGGGGCCGCCCTCACCACCGACAACGCTTCGTTCTCCGGCAACGGCGCCTCCGGCGGAAACGGCGGCAACGCCGGGCCTGCCGCCATTGGCGGCACCGGCGGCGATGGCAACGGCGGCGCCCTCTACTCCGACGCCGCCGCCGCCACCCTCAACGACACCGACTTCGCCGCCAACCTCGTGGTCGGCGGGCAGGGCGGAACGGGACTCACCCACGGCGGCGCCGGCGACGGCCGCGGCGGCGCGATCTACAACGAGGGGCTCACCGGACTCGTCGGCGGGCTGCTCAACTCCAACAGCGCCCTCGGCGCCGCCGCCACCGGGTCCGCCACCTCCGGCGAGGGCGGCGGCGGCGGCATCTACAACCTCGGTGACCTCAACCTCTTCACCGTCGAGTTCATCTCCAACGGCGCCTTCGGCGGCAGCGCGGTATCCGGCGAGGCGGCCGGCGGGTTCGGCGGTGCCATCGACAACGAGGGTAACCTCGTCGTCGCCGACTCCAGCTTCACCTTCAGCACCGCCTCCGGCGGCGGCAGCGCCAGTGCAAAGGCGGGCGACGCCGGCGGCGGCGCCATCTACTCCGGCGGCTCGCTCAACGTCAGCTCCACCACCTTCGACTCCAACAGCGCCACCGGCGGCGCGGGCGGCACCGCGGCGTCCGCCATCTTCGGCGCCGCCGCCATCGGCGGCGCAATCGACATCGCCGACGGCGTCGCCTCCATCACCACCTCCACGCTGTCCAACAACACCGCCACCGGCGGCAGCGGCGGGAACAACACCGCCGGCAAGGGAGGCCGCGGCGGCAACGGCTACGGCGGCGGCATCGCCAACGACGACCAGCTCACCCTGACCAATTCCACCGTCTACGGCAACACCGCCCGCGGCGGCCCCGGCGGCGCGGGATCGACCACCAGCGGCGACGGCGGCGACGGCATCGGCGGCGGCATCGAAACCGAGGGCGTCTCCTTCGCCGCCATCAACGCCACCATCGCCAGCAACACCGCCGCCGGCGCGACCGCCGCACCGGGCGGCGCCGCCGGCCGCGGCTTCGGCGGCGGCATCGACGCCTTCATTAACTTCTCGCTCACCAACACCATCGTCGCCGACAACACCGCGGCGTTCCGCGGACCCGACATCGACACCGGCGGGCTGGTCACCCTCGTCAGCTCGATCATCGGGTCGACGCCGGAGTCCGGCTACAACATCAACACCGGCGCCTCCAGCAACTACCTCACCGACGTCGACCCGATCCTCGGCCCGCTGGCGAACAACGGCGGCCCGACGCAGACCGCGCTGCCGCAGCTCGGCAGCCCTGCCATCGACGCCGGCAACGACGCCGCCGCCGAGGCGGAGTTCGGCTCCGACGGCACCGACCAGCGCGGCGAAGGGTTCGACCGCTTCATCGGCGCCCACGTCGACAGCGGCGCCGTCGAGATTGGCGGCGCCGAGATCTCCGTCACCGGCGCCAACGGCAACGACATCGACAACGACGACGACACCCCGAGCAGCCTCGATGGCACCGACTTCGGCGCCGTCAAGGTCGGCACCACGCCGCCGACGCGCACCTTCACCGTCACCAATTCCGGCGGCGGCACGCTCACGCTTGGCGACATCGACGTCCCGTCCGGCTACGAGCTAGTCGAGGGGCTCGACGCGTCGCTCGCCCCCGGCGAGAGCGACACGTTCACCGTCAGCCTGGAGGCGATCAACGCCGGCTTCTACGGCGGGCAGATCGCCATCAGCTCCAACGCCGGCGCCGACGCCAGCTACACCTTCGCCGTCACCGGCACCGTGAACGCCAACGGGTTCCTCAAGGTCAACTTCCAGACCGCCAGCGCGGAGGTGCCCAGCGGCTACGTCGCCGACGCCGGGCTTGTCTTCGGCAACCGCAACAACGGCTACAGCTACGGCTGGAACCAGAACGCGCAGATCGGCGCCCGCGACCGCAACGTGCTGGACGACCAGCGCGCCGACACCCTGCTGCACATGCAGGCGTACGGCAACCGCACGTGGGAGGTCGCCATGCCCAACGGCACCTACAAGGTGCGCGTGGTGGCCGGCGACCCGAGCTACTTCAACAGCGTCTACAAGATCAACGTGGAAGGCGTGCTCACCGTCAACGGGACGCCGACCAGCGGCAACCGCTTCGTCGAGGGGACGCAGACCGTCACGGTGAAGGACGGCAAGCTGACGATCAGCAACGCCAGCGGCGCGGTGAACAACAAGATCGCCTACCTGGAGATCGAACCCGCGTCGCCGCCCCCGCCGCCGTCGAAGATCAAGGTGAACTTCCAGCCCGGCGGCGCGGCCGTCCCCGCCAGCTACGTCGCCGACACCGGCGCGATCTTCGGCAGCCGCGGCGGCGGGCTGTCATATGGGTGGAACCAGTCCGCCAGCGGCTTCGCCCGCGACCGGGACGTCAACCCCAGCCAGCAGTGGGACACGCTGGTCCACACGCAGGCGTACGGCAACCGGACGTGGGAGCTGGCGGTGCCCAACGGCACCTACAGCGTCTACGTGGTGGCCGGCGACCCGCAGTACTTCGACAGCGTCTACAAGTTCAACGTCGAGGGCCAGCTCACCGTCAACGGCACGCCGAGCAGCGGCAACCGCTTCATCAGCGGAACCAAGACGGTGACCGTGAGCGACGGCCGGCTGACGATCAGCAACGCCGTCGGCGCGGTCAATAACAAGCTGGCGTTCATTGAGGTGACGCCGGTGTAGCGAGCGACGCGAGAAACGAATTACACACGCAACACAACCCCGGGCTCACCGCCCGGGGTTGTTTGCTTTCTGTAGTCCTCTCTCCCGCCACGCCGGGAAAGGGTCAGGGTGAAGGCCGGGCCGCGGGTGCCGGGGAATCAACAATGGTCCACTGAAAGGACCGCAGCTCCGCCGTCCCGCCCTCGAACACGTTACTGCGGGAGCGAGTAGGTCACGCCCGCGCCTGCGCGGCGCTTGCCCGCGCGATACCAGTAGGCGAGGACCGCCGCGTCGATGGCGACGACGGCGGCGGTGACGGCCCAGGCGCGGGTGGTCCGCGAGGCGCTGCCCTCGACCGCGGCGGCCGCCAGGGCGACGCTCTCGTCGGCGAAGGAGGCGATCGCGTCGCCCAGCAGCATCATCGGGTCCCCGAGATGCGCGAAGTGGAACACGCGCGGGGCGGGGCCGTCGCTGGAGAAAAATGTCTGCGCCGCCCGCGCCGCCTCGCCCGCCAAGGCGCCCTCAAGAGCGCCCATCACCGCGCCGGCCGCGCGCAATGCGACGCCCGCGACGGCGGACTCCACGCCCGCGCCCACCGACGCCACCCCGCCGCCCGGCACGTCGCCCACGGCCGCGCTGAACCCGCCTTGCCCGACGGACGGCAACAGCGCGGAGACCACGCGCCCGACGCCGGCGACGCCGACCGTCTCCACCGTCTCTTCGAGCACGTACGCGTCGCTCTCCGGCGTGCCGGCGTGAGTGGCGATGACCTGGAAGGCTGGACGGACCGGACCGCGAGACGGGCCGGCCGTCACCTCGACCGACGACGGTCGGTGGTGGATTGGTTCCTGCGGCGCACGCTCGGTAACGGACGCGACGGGAATTACCACCGGCACGCCCGCGCCGGGCACGGAGGCGCTATCGCCGGCGGCTGGAGCCTGCGTCGCGGAACCCGGATCAGGCGACGCAACCGGCGGCGCGGGATACGCGGCGGGTTCGTCAACATCGACCGGGGCCGTCCAGCCGCGCGGGCTCAGATGCGGGCCGAGGTTGGGGCCCGCGTCCGGCAGCTTGATCAGGACGATGCCCAGCCCGAACAGCGCGCGAGGGCCGACAATGACGGCGCCGGTGCCGCCAACGGAAGCAGTCGCGCCGGCGCCACCGACGTCGCCGGGGCGGCCGGCGCTAATGGGTTCATCGCGCGGCGCCAGCGCCTTCCGGTACTGCCGCTCGCCGCGGCCGCCGCGGTGGAAGTTCGCATCGCCGTCGGACGTGTTGGCGCGCTCGATCGAGTGCCGCGCGTGCCCGCCGTGCGCCGCGCCCGTTCCGTCGCCGCGAGCGTGCCCCGGGGCCGAAGCGTCACCGGCGAAAGTACGAGCCGCCGGACCCGCCGCCGTGAAGGACGCCGATGGCACCGTCGCCTGCCGCGTCACGTGGTGTCGGTCCAGGCGCGAGCGCGTCTGGACGACCGCCATCGCCACGACGACCGCGTCGCCACCGGTGTTCATTCCAAGCGGCGACCGGGCCATGCCGGCGGTCGCGATCGCAAGTTCGCCACCCGCGCCCGTGCGCGACATGAGCACGCGGGTTTCCAACGCCTCGACCGCCGGGGCGCCAAGCGCTGCCGGCGCTTCGCCGTTCCCATTCGTGTGGTTCATCAGCGTTTGTCCTTCGGCTCTGGCAATCCCCGCCGCGAGCGTCCGTGCGATGCTAATCACCTGCCGGCGCGGGCGATGCGGGAGAAGCGGCCGGCGGCGACATCATCGTCGTCGGCGGCGAACGTTTCACGCGCGATTCGAGGATTTTGTCATATTTCGCCCGTTGCCCCTCGTCCAGCAGCGAGCGCGTGCGCTCGACCGCCTTGTCGAATGCCTCGCGGCGCCGCTGCTCGAGCTTCTCGTAGCGCCCGGCGTAGTCGCGCGTGAGCTGCTCGAACTTCGCCTTCTGCTCATCGCTCATCAGGGCGGCGATGTCGCGGTCGCGCTGCTGCTGGAGGTCTTGCGCTTCATCGTACGATCGGTGGACGCGGGTGCGGACGCCCTCCCAGACCTCGCGCATGAGTTGTTCCTGCTTCGGCGTGAGCGCGAGCTCCTCGACCAGCCCCGCCGGAACGCCGCCCGCCGCCGGCGCGGGGGGCGCGACGGGCGCGTTCCCACGGGCCGCTGGCAGCCGCGCCGCCAGCAGCCCCGCCAGCACGCCGGCGGAAATGCCGAGCACCGTCAGTCCGAGCACCATCAGCGTCAGCCGCCGGGACCTCATCGTTCCACGTTCTCCCGGTTCAAGGCGTCGAGCATCGCTTGCGCGTAGACGGCATCGCCGACCTCGGCGGGTGAATCCACGCGGAGGCGGGTGGCGATCTGCTCCCAGCTCTGCGGCGACGACGTCGGCCGCTGCCCGGCAGCGACAGTGGCCCCCGCCCCGCCGCCGGGGCGAGCAGGCCCGGCCGGCAACGTCAGCAGCCACGTCCCGCTGATCACCAGGACAGACGCCGCGATCAGCCCCGCGACCCCGCCGATGCGCCAGACGGGACCCTCGGCGGCGTCGTCGAGGGCATCATGCACCCGCGCGAGCTCCGCGGGCGCAAGATCGTCGGAAAGTTGGTACGCCGAGATCGAGCGGGAAAGTTCGCGGAGCTGCGCCAGCTCCGCCGCGCACGCGGGGCACTCGGCCAGGTGCGCCTCGACGCGGCGCCGCTGGTCGGCACCGGCCTCGCCGTCCAGGTACGCGCTGAGCAGGGATGGTTCGCACACCGTGGTCACGACTGCTGCCGCCTTTCCTTCCCGTCCCCGTTGGCGTTCGATTCCCTGCCGGCGGTTCGCGCCGCGCCGTTGCCAGATCGCGCGTCGCTGCCACCTTCGCCGGCCGCGCGGTTGAGCACCGCGGGCGGGCGGCGGTCATAGCCGTAGGACCGCAGCTTCTCCCGCAGTTCCAGCCGCGCCCGGTGGATGCGCGAATCCACCGTCCCGCGCGGCACGCCCAGCGCGGCGGCGATCTCCTCGTAGCTGAGCCCCTGGAACTCGCGCAGCACGATCACGTCGCGGTGCTCGGGGGCGAGGGTCTTGATCACCGCCATCAGGTCCATCCGCCGGTCCGCCGCCTCTGATGCAGAGGTGACT
The DNA here is from genome assembly GCA_035634055.1 of Tepidisphaeraceae bacterium. Lineage (GTDB taxonomy): Bacteria > Planctomycetota > Phycisphaerae > Tepidisphaerales > Tepidisphaeraceae > JAICTV01. The sequence continues at coordinate 6,626 of DASQDR010000263.1, forward strand.
TCCATGCCGGCGTCGTCGATCGGTCGCTGCTTCTCCTCCGCCGCCTGGATCGACAGCGTGGCGCGCTGGTGCTTCCCCTTGCGCCAACTCTTGGCGGCCTGGCGGATGAGGATGCTGGTCAGCCAAGTCTTGACCGACGAGCGGGCGTCGAACCGCCTCAGCCCCTTGAAGGCGCCGACCAGCGACTCCTGCAACAAGTCCTCGGCGTCGGCGCGGGTCGGCGTCAGCGCGACGGCGGCCCGGAACAATACGCTGGCGTGGCGGTCGACCAGCCGGTGAAAGGCGTCGTCCGCCCCCCCGGCCGCCGCGCGGACAAGGTCCAGGTCCGAAGGCTCCAAAACGCCCGCTCCCGTGCATCTGCGTCCTGCAAATCCCCGCCACAACCCATTGTTCCCCCGCCGGGGCAGGTTCTTCCCGGGAAAAATCAACGCGACGCCGCCGGCGCACGAACGACCTCGCCACTGCGGCGATCAAGCCATTACAGGATGAGCAGTTGCGCACAACCTGGCGACGGGCGGCGCGGCCAGCGGGTTCAATCCGTCTTCTGCGTGATCAGCGTTCCGAAACGCTTGTGGATCGCCAACGCCGGATCCAGCGGGACGTCCACCGGCTTGAGGTCCGGCGGGATGCTGATCGTCGGCGTCGGGCGGATCTTGCGGTTGCCGAACTCCGGCAGCCACGCCCGCTGCGCCTCGAGCATCTCGCCGGCCATGTCGCGGATCTCCTTCAGCGTGCAGACGGCGCTGGTGAGCGGGTCGAGCGCCAGGGCGTGGACGATGTGCTCCGGGTCGCCGGTCAGGGCGGCGTCGGCGGTGAGCTGTTGCACGTTCACGTTGGTCATGCACGCGGCGGCGCACTGCGGCGGGAGCCGGCCCACGCGCGTCGGGCGCAGCCCGGTGTCGTCGGCGAAGGTCGGCACCTCCACGCAACTGTCCGCCGGCAGGTTGTCGATGTACGCCGCGCCGCCACTGCCGCCGTTGTAGACGTTGCCCATGAAGCGGAACGGCCTGCCGGTGGCGACCGCCTCCATGATCCACGAGCAGTACTCGACGCTGCGGCAGTCGCACGCGGTTGCCTCGAACTGCAGCGGATCGACCTTGGCGTACTTCTCGGCCATGATCTTGCCCCACTTGTAGTACGCGCCGCTCTCGCCGCCGAAGGCGGGCTCGTCGCAGTAGAGCGCCATCGCCTGCTTGCTCTTGCGGAACCAGGGGACGTATTCGCTGAGGTGCCCGGTGGACTCGGTCATGAAGTAGCCGAAGTGACGGAACACCTCGCCGCGCACCTTCTCGTTCTTGTAATACTCCGGCCGCTCGAACTTCTCCCGCAGCTCGGGGTACAAATCGCGCCCTCCTCCCGGGCCGCCGTGTTCCAGGCGCAGGAACCAGTCCATGTGGTTGATGCCGCCGCAGGTGTAGGTGATCTCGTTCTTGTCCTTGATGCCGCAGTAGCCGGCGATCAGGTCGAGCGTGGTCTGCACGCCGTGGCACAGCCCGACGAACGGCGCCTTGCTCACCCGCCCCAGCGCCAGGCAATTGGCGGCCATCGGGTTGGCGTACTGGAGCATGATCGCGCCCGGGCGGGCGACCTCCTCCATGTCGCGCGCGATGTCGATCAGCACCGGGATGTGCCGCAGCCCGCGGAAGATCCCGCCGGGGCCGAGCGTGTCGCCGATGCACTGGTCCACGCCGTACTTCAGCGGAACTTCATAATCGATCCCAAACGCGTCGAACCCGCCGACCTGGATCATCACCACCACGAAGTCCGCGCCGGCGATGGCGGCGCGACGGTCGGTGGTGCCGGTCACCTTGGCGGGAAAGCCGTTGTCCCGGATCATCCGCGCGACGAACGCCTCCATCCGCCGGAGCTTGGTCTCCGTCGGCGACATCAGCGCGAACTCGCTGTCGCGCAGCGCTGGCGTAGCCAGGATGTCCTGGATGAGCGTCTTGCAGAACACGACGCTCCCGGCCCCGATCATCGCGATCTTCTTCGGCATGCGAATACTCTCCCGTCGCGAAAGAAACGACGTGCAGGCGCGCGCCCGTGCCGGGCAGCTCACCCAGCTCGATCCCGCGGCGCGCGAAGGGTTGAAGGCGCAGAGCGCATCATAACGTACGCGCCCCAAGCGCCGCGCGTCGAGCGCCGCGCGTCGAGCGCCGCGCGTTGAACACCGCAGACGCGCGCGAGGACGTCGCGGCCTGAGTTGCACGGAGACCCGGAGGTCTTCCCTCAAAACCCCCGAGAGATCTCCCTCGCAACCCGACACCCCTCCCAAATGAACCGATTCGCGTGCTCGCAATCGCACCGCAACAAACCGCTTCGCTAGACCGACCCCCGCGCCGTCGTACAATGCCGATCTCCATGGACCTGACGTACCGCGCCGACCGCGACCCGCTCGTCCCGCCCGGGGGGATCGACCACCACGTCGCCGATCTATCCGCCACGATCGCCGCCGACGTGCCGCTCGCCACCGTGCAGGCGCAGCTCGCCCGCCACGGACAGTGGATCCCGATCGACGGCGACCCCAGGCTCCCCGTCGGGCAACTCGTCGAGACCAACTCCTCCGGCCCGCTCCGGCTCGGTTACGGGCACTGGCGCGACCTCCTGCTGGGGGCGCAGTTCACCAACGGCCGCGGGCAGCTCATCACCGCCGGCGGGCGGACGGTCAAGAACGTCGCCGGCTACGACCTGACCAAGTTCATGGTCGGGCAGCGCGGCGTGTTCGGGCGTCTCGTCACCGTCACCACCCGCACGTACAAGCGCCCCGCCGGCGCGGTCCTGGCGACCTTCGCGCCGCAGCCAAAGCTGATCCACCACCTGCTCCCCAGCCCGCAGCGGCCGCAGTGGGCGCTGCTCACGGGCAAGGCGTTGCTGTGCGGTTACGTGGGCGACGAGCGGACGCTCTCCTACTATTCGAACACGCTGCCCGAGTGGCGGCCGGCGCAACTGGCGAAGCGGACGCTCGAGCAGGACATCGCCCACCGCGCCGAGCTGTGGGACGGCGACTTCCGAGCAAGCGTGCCGCCGGCGAAAGTGATGGAATTCGTGGAACACGCGCGGCCGACGGATTGGGCGGCCGACGCGGCCTTCGGCATCGTCATGGGACGCGCCGCCGACGCCGGCGCCGTGCGCGACGCCGCCGGGCGGCTCAGCGGCTCGGTCACGTTCGCCGTCGACATTGATGGCGTCGCGCGCCCCTGGTACGCCGCCCCGGCCGCCCCGCAGCGCGAGTTGCTGGAGCGGCTGAAACGATCGTTCGACCCCGACAACACGCTCGCCCCCTTGCCGTGGCAGCGGGACCGGATCGCATGAACGCACCGTTGAACGTCCTCGACAACCGCCACCCCGCGCCGGAGCTGGCGGCGGGCGAGCAGTCCACTCAATCCGGCGCCCCCGGCGGCGGCGGCGGCAAGCCTGCGCCGGTCATCCAGCTCGATCCGCGCACGTACTCGCGCGCCCTCTCCTGCGTCCACTGCGGCCTGTGCCTGCCCGCCTGCCCGACCTACACCGAGACCGGCAACGAGGCCGACAGCCCGCGCGGGCGCATCCAGCTCATGCGCGGGCTGGCCGAGGGGAACATCCAGGCGACCGATGCCGTCAAGAAGCACCTCGACCTCTGCCTCGACTGCCGCGGCTGCGAGACCGCCTGCCCGAGCGGCGTGGTCTATCACGAGCTGATCGAGGAGACCCGCGCCCGCTTCGCCGAGCAGCAGCGCAAGCGGCCGGAGAAGAGGCCGGGCGTCGAGGACCGCTTCCTGCGCTGGATGTTCTTCAACGTCTTCACCCGTCCGACGCGGCTCAAGCTGGCGCTGCTGCCGGCGCGGGTGCTCCAGAAGATCGGCGCGTACGCGCTGCTGCGGAAGGCGGGCGTGATGAAGCTCCTGCCGGCGCAGCTCCGCAAGATGGAGCAGATGCTCCCGCCCGAGGGCAACCTCTGGCCCCGGCCGCTGCCCGAGCGCGTGATCGACACCGGCGGGTCTGGCTTCCAGCCGGTGCTGAACGAGCTGGCCGAGAGCATGGGGGCCAAGTCCACCGGCGATCGCCGGCAGCAGCAGCCCACCAAGCGGCGGCCGGTCGTCGGCTTCTTCCCCGGGTGCATCGGCAGCGTGATGTTCGAATCCGTCAACCGCCAGGCGGTTGAGCTGCTGGCAGCCAGCGGCGCCGAGGTCGTCACACCGCGCGCGGCCGGCTGCTGCGGCGCCATCCACCACCACAACGGCGAGCACCACCCCGCCCAAGCGATGGCCCGGCACAACATCGAGACGTTCCTCCCCAACGACGGCGGCGGCGTGGACTACATTGCCACCAACATCGCCGGCTGCGGCGCGATGCTCCGCGAGTACGACTTCCTGCTGCGCGACGACCCCGCGTACCACGAGCGCGCCGCGGAATTCTCCAGCCGCGTGCGCGACATCAGCGAGGTGCTGCTGGAGCTCGGCCTGCCGGTGATGAAGTACGCGGTGGAGCAGACCGTCACCTACCACGACGCCTGCCACCTGGCCCACGCGCAGAAGGTGACGCAGCCGCCGCGGCAACTGCTAGCGCAGGTCCCGGGCATCCGCCTGGTCGCGCTGCCGGAGAGCGACATGTGCTGCGGCGCCGCCGGCACGTACAACCTCCAGCACCCGGAGATGGCGACCAGCCTGGCGACGCGGAAGATCAACAACATCGCCTCCACCGGCGCGTCGATCTGCACCACCGGCAACGTCGGCTGCGCCATGCACATCGGATCGGAGGCGGCCGCCAAGGGGGCGACCGTGCGCATCGTGCACCCGGTTGAGCTGCTCCACTTCGCGGTGTTCGGCCCGCCGAGGTGATCCGCTGCAATTGCGCGCGCAACCGGCGGTTCTGCTGGAGATCGGCGTGTCTAGTCGGCGTCGGCGTCGGCGTCGGGCGTGTCGGCCGCGGAGGCTACTGCCGCCGGCATCGTGGCGGGGCGCGTCGCCGGGCGCGTGGTCGGGTTGCCCGCGTCGGCCGTTTGCTGCGACAGGTCGGACAGGTAGCCGGTGCAGATGACCGCGGAGATGCAGAAGAAGATCGTCCCGACGATCATCACCACCATCCCGGCCGACATCTGCGCCAGCGCAGCCCTGAGCGAATCCGCCAGCGGCACCGCCGGGACGGGAAAGTGTGAGTGGACGTCGCTGTCGTCGACTGGCGGCGCGACGAAGACGATCGGCGCCCCGCGGCCCGCCGGCGTTGCCGCGTCGGCCGTGGCCGGCACCGCCGACGACGCTGAAGCTGACGCGGGCGCGGACGCTGATACTTCCGACGGTGCCGCCGAAGCGCTGGTCGCGACGGGCGGCGCGTCGCCGCGTGCGGGATCGCCAGCGCTCGCCGTAATCGGATGGGTCGGCACGGCCGTCGCCTCCACCGCTGCTATCGGCCAGCAGTGCGGGGCGGGAAAGATCCGTTGAAGCGTTATCGGGCGTCGCCGCGGGCGCGGATGGCGTCAAAGTACGCGCGGAGCGCGCCGTCGTACCCGGCAGGCGCCACCGGCGCGGGCGCCGGCGCCACGGGATGTGTCGACGAAACGGGCGCCGGTGACGCGACGACCGCGGCCGGGGCTGGCGGCGGCGGTTGGTCGCTGGTGACGATCAGCCGCTCGGTCGCGCTGGATGCAAACTGCCCCGCGCGGTCCTCGGCCCGCAGGCGCACCTCGATCTCATCCCCCAGCCGAACGCGCAGCGGCGCGAGACCGACCATGGCCGTGCCGGTCTGCACGCGCGCGTCGGCCCGGATCGGCACCGCCATCGCCACGTCCGCCCCGCCGCGACCGACGACGCGCACCTCCGCGTCCAGCCGCGCCAATCCCAGGTCGTCCGCTGCGTGGTACGCGATTGCGATGCGCTCTCCCGACGCGACCGGCCGCCGCCCTGACTGCGCACTGGGGACCGCGTCCGCACCCGCGCCGCCGCCGCCTGCGGCATCGCCGCCCGCGCTGCGGACGACGACCACCACCGGCTTCTGGTCCGCGACGGCACGGATCGCGCCGCCGCGGAAGGCGCCCTCGACGCCGGCGGCGCTGGTTAGCCGTATCTCGAAGCGCTGGTCGTCGCGGATGCTCAGCGTCGCCTCGCGCACGTGGGGAAGCTCCGTCGCACGCGTTGGCACGGCGGCTGCGACGGCGGCGACGCCGACGGCCAGCGTCGCGGCGGCGAGCGGCTCGCTCGCCTCGATTCGCACCTTTGCCTCGGTGCCCACGGGCCCTTCGATGATCCCGTCGCTGATGACGGACTCGCGCGGCGCGAGCTGCGCGTAGGCGGGGTACGCGTAGCGCACACGCAGGGAAATCACGGCCGGGCGGCGGAGAACGGCAGCGACGTAAGTCTCGCTGCGCGCGTCGCCGCCCGTCACGTGGTACTCCAGGTCCTGGGCGACGTCCTGCACGCGCGCTTCGAAGGCGCCGTCCGGCTGACTCGGCATGGGCTGCTCGGTCCACTCCTGCCCGGCGGCACCGCGCGGTCGGACGCGGAGCGTGACGGCCGCGCTGGGACCAAGGCGCTCGGCCACCGCGCGGACGCGCAACGCGCCGCCCTGCTGCACGCGCGCGTCTCCCGGCGTGATCCAAAGCCGCGTCGTCGCCGCCGCCGGCACATCCGCCAGCGGCCGAGCGTAGCGCCGCGCCAGCCGCGGCAGGTCGAGCACCGGGATCATCGCCAGCCCGCCCCACAGCAGCCCGAGGAGCCCGCAGCCGATCCACGGCCGCAGCGACGGGCCCCACGGGAGCAGTTCGCCCGGCCGGCGCTGCGCCACCTGGGCGGTCACCTCCGTCGCCAGCGCCGACAGCAGCTCGCCCGATCCCGCGTACGCCACCGGCCCGGCAGCACGCGAGGCCAAGGTGCGCAGCCGCTCGCGAAACGCCGGCTCGCGCCGCTCCACTTCGCCCGCGGCCCGCGGCAGGTCCGGCGTCGCCCACAGCCGCAGGACCGGCCGACCGAGCAGCGCGATCATTCCCACTAAGTTCACCGCCAGCGCCCCCGCGCGGATGGTGCCGTCCAGTCCCAGTGCGCGATCCGCCAAGCACCACGCCAGCGCCCACACCATCGTCAGCAACGCCGCGAACCCCGCAAACCACGCGACCCGCTGCGCGCGCCGCCGCGCGACGAACCGCACGAGGTACGACGCGACCGGTCGCGGAAGTTGTGGAGCGACAATCGACATCTCGTTTCACGCCGTCCCCATTCCCACGTCACCCCCTTCACCTTGCCACCTTGCGACCTCGCCACTCGCCACCACTCATCCTCCCTCACGCCAGCCCGAACTTCTTCCGCAGCGCCCACTCGGTTGACAGGCATGCGAGGACGAACCCGAACAACCAGGGGCTGTCCCACAGCGGGTACTCGACAAGCTGCGCCTGCCGCTCGCGGCCCTCGGCCAGCAGGCGCGGGAGCAGCGCCACCTGCTCGAGCGGCACGAGCTGCCCGCCCGACGACTCGGCCATCCGGCGCAGCAGGCGCTCGTCGCCGGACAAGTCCGCCAGCTCGGGCGCGAGGTTGGGCGCGACGCGCAGCGGCAGCGTGACCGGGTCGGGCGGGATCTCGGCCGACGGGTCGGGCGGCGCGTCCAGCCGAAGCACGTAATCGCCCGCCGGCAGTCCCGGCAGCTCTCCCTCGTAGCGCCCGTCATTGCCGTCCCCGCCGCCGGCCGCGGTCAGCGTCGCCGTCGCGATCGTTTCGTCCCGGTGCAGCACGTGCACAAGCTGACTCTCGGCGTCGGCGGGCGCTCCATCGCTGGCAAGCACGCGCGCGCGCAGCTTCACCGGCCGCCCCGGCTCCGGCGACAGCTCCGCCGCGTCCAGCCAGAGGTTCTGCTCCGACGCGGCGTACGGCTGCGCGCCCGCGCGGCGGAAGAGCTGCGGCCAGAAGGCGTCGCCCGCGCCGGGGTGGCCGCGCCAGCGCCACGCCTCGTCGGTGCCGAGGTAGATCACGCGACCGGCGCCGCGGGCGGATTCGGTCATGACCGCCTCGCCGGATTCGCGCTCGGCGAGCACCGCCCGCGCCTCCTGCCGCAACCGCGCCACCGGGGCCACGCGCGACACCGGCGGCAGCCGCGGCCACTGCGCGGCAGCCTGCGCGTCCGCGCGGTCGGGCACCAGGCGGAAGTGCGGCTCGCCTCCGGGCCAGGTCCGCCACGGCGCGTCGTCGCCGATGTCGAAGGGCAGCCAATCCCACGCTGAGGCGTGCGACACGTACTCCGCCGGCACCTGCGCCCCCGCCAGCAGCAGGACCGTTCCGCCGCGCTGGCGGACGAGGCGATCGAGCGCGTCCCACTGCGGCTCGCTCAGCGCGCCCGGCGGGAGGTCGCACAGCACCACGACGTCCTGCGCCCGAATGGCCGCTGGCGTCAGCCGGTACGCCTCCTGCTCGTCCAGCTCGCGCACCGCCACCCACGGCGCGCGCGATAGCGCGTCGTGCAGCGAGGCGTGCTGCCGCCCGGCGTCGGCGCCGACCAGCACCGTCACGCGCAGCGGGTCGGCTGACACTTTCAGCCACCGCTCGGCGCGGTTGTTCTCGTCGCTGATCTCGCCGGGCACCGGCAGCACCGTAGCCGCGAGCCGCGCGGGGCCAGCGCGGCGGGCGGTCATCTCAAATTCGACTGAGCCCTGGGCTTCCTCGCCCACCGTGACCGCCCGCGCCTGGCGGTCGTCCCCCGCGTCGAGCCGCACCTCGAGCGACTGCCCGACGAACCCGGCGGCGCGGAAATCGACGCGGACGGCGAAGGTCTCGCCGGCGCGCACGACATCGGGCGAGGAGACGGCGGTCACCGAGACGTCGCGCCGCGGCCCCGGCGGTGCGATCGGGACGGCGTACAGCGGCGCGCCCAGCGCCGAAAGGTCGGCCGCCGCTGCGGCCTGATCATCACCGCCGACCTGCCGCCCGTCGCTGAGCAGCACGACCGCCTGCACCGCGCGGCCGCGGATCCGGCGCACCGCTTCGCGGGGCATTCCGGTGATGTCGCTCCGCGCGCCGCTCGCGACAACCGCGCCGTCGTCCCCCACGCGCAGCGCGCCGAGCGGTCGCAGGTCATCGTCAAAGGTGAAGGCGGAGACCGGCGCGCCCGCCGGCAGCGACGCCAGCAGCCCGGTGCCCGGCTGCGCGAGCGCCCGCTCCGCTAGCGCCGCGCGCGTGAGCCGGCCGACGCCGATGCAGGCGGCGCGGACCTGCGGGTCGGTGTCGAACAGCCGCGCGTCCGCCGCCGCCTGCGCCGACGCCAGGGCGGCGGTGGCGGCGGCGAGCTTGGCGCGCACCGAGCGAACGGCCGCGTCGTCGAATGCCGGTGGGAACTGCTTCAGCTCCGCCAGGCGCTGCGGCAACTCGCGCGCGGCCGCGGCCGGCGCGGGCGGGAGCGGCCCGATTGCTTCGAGCGACTCCTGTAGCGTGGTGACGGCGTCGCGCAGCCGCGCCTGCGCCGCCGCCACGCCGCGGCCGGAGAGCCGCGCGTAATCCGCCTCCCCGCGCGCCCGCGACACGCGGTCAAGCCGCGCGCGCAGCGCGTCGAGCTGCCGCGCGACGCCGGGCGCAGCCTCCTGCCGCGCCTCCGGCGGCAACGCGCCCAGCCCCGCCGCCAGCGCGACCAGATCCGCGGGCGCGCGGCCGCGGTCGCTCACGCTCATGCTGTGCGACTGGTCCACCAGGACAACGACCGTTCCCTGCTGCGCCGGCGTGCGCGGCCGCAGCACCGCGGGGCGAACGACCGACACCGCCAGCGCCGCCACCGACATCACCCGCAGCGCCGCCGGCGCCCACCGCCACGTGCGCGGCAGCCGGCGCGTCTGCGGCGGGTAGAGCCACAGCACCGCCGCCACCAGCACCGCCAGCAGCGCGATCGCCGCCGGCAGCAGCCCTGGCGATTGCCACAGCACCTGCGCCAGCGGTCGCGGCGGCGGCAGGAGCAGCGATGGCGAGATTCCCATCACGCCGGCTCCTCCGCCGTCCAGGCGCGCGCCATCGCCAGCTCGATCACGAACAGCCCGAGCACTGCGGCGAGCAGCGCGAGCCAGTACTCGCCGCTCGCCCGCTCACCGGCGCCCGCGCCGGTCTCGGCGAGCGTCGCGGGAGAGTACACGTTCCTGAAGCCGAGCGCGCCGGAGATTTCCTGCCAGCGCTGCGGCGACAGCGGCGTCAGGTCGGATTCCTCGGCCGGGGGAGCGACGCTGAACACTGCGGCCGGCAGCGCGCCGGCGCTCGCGGCCGCGCCCGCCACGCCGGGCGCCGCGGGCGGCCGTTGGGGGCGGATGGTGTAGAGGCCGGGCACGCGCGTGTCGGCGTAACGCGCCTCCAGCCGACCGTCCACCTCGTCCAGTTCGATCACCTCGCGCGTGCCGTCCGGCCGTTGCACCGCGGCTCGCGCGACGTCGGGCAGCGCGTCGAAGCTCGCTAGCAGTTCCTGCCCCGGCATCACGTTCCGTCGCGGCAGCGACGCGCTGGCGAGGTGTCGCGCGGCCGACTGCACGAGCGGAAGGTAGACGTTGCTCAGTGGCAGCGACGACATCTCCGCGCCCAGCGAGCACGTGATCAGCAGCACGCGGCCGCGCCCGAAGGGCGACTCGATCAGCAGCGGGTCACCGGACGACAGGCCCGCCAGCACGTGCGAGGCCACGGTGCGACCGGTGACCGGGAAGCATCGCAGCACGCCGCCGGGGATGCTGAAGCCAGCGGTGCCATCCGCCCCGCCGCCGCCACCAGCGCCCATCCCGCCGCCACCGCCGGCGGCCGAGGCGCCGGCGCGTCCGTCGATCGCGCGGGTGGTCCCGCCGGCGTCGATCGTAGCGCCCGCGTCGCTCGCGCCGCGCGGCGCCAGGAACCGCAACACCGGGTGCGACCACTCGACGGTCGCCGGCTCGACGCGCAGCGGCGGCTGCGCGGCGGGCGAAAGCGGCTGGAGCAGCGCGGGGAGCAGGCCGGCATCCTCCCGAAACATCAGGCGGTTGTAGTCCGCCGTCCGCGCCGCCGGCCCCGGCGCCAGCAACAGCCCGCCGCCGCCGTAGACGAATCGCTCGACCGCCCGCGCCTGCGACTCCGACAGCGCCGGCACATCGTCGAGCACCAGCACCTGGTTTCCCGCCAGCGCGTCCTCGTCCCACTCGTCGGCCGTCACGATGGTGAGCGCCGCGAGATCCGCACCATTCGCCGCACCGCCGCGACCACCACCGTCAGAACCCGGTTCGATGGCATCACCAACGCCGCGGTGCGCGTCGAACGGCGCGAGCGCGGCCGCGAGGTAATCCGCCTCACCCGCGCGCGGCGGGCGGCCGCGGACGACCAGCACGCGGATGGGCGAGACGACGTCGACGACCGCGGTGCAGATGTCGTCCAGGTCGTTGTCCGCCCGCACCTCCGCCGTCAGCACCTGCGCGGCCAGCCGTCGCCCGAGCGTGACGGTGCAGGTGACGGGGCGCTGCTCCCGCGGCTCGAGGTTCAGCGTGGCGGCGTACACCTCGCGCCCCGCGAGGCGGAGCGCCAGCGGCACGCCCAGGCGCGCGGATGGGCCGTCATTGCGAACCGTCACCTCCACATCGACGGCGCCGCCGGCGACGGCGGGCGGGTTGACCAGGTCGATTGCCGTAACCGCCACGTTGTCTCCCGCGACGCCGGCCGGGCCGACCGGGATGACGGCGAACTCGGCGCGCAACTGCGCGATCTGCTCGCGAAACGCGCCGGCGAACGCGGCGCTCCCCGCGTCGCGCCAGGTGGCGGCCTGGTGGTCGGTGATGACGTAGAGCCGGCGCTGCGGGACCTCCTGGAGATCGAGCGCCTCGGCGGCGGCGGTCAGGGCGGCGGCCAGGTCGGCCCCGCCGGCGCGGGCGCGCAGCTCACCGGCGCGGGCGGCGACGGACTGGAGGTCGCCGGTGAACGCGGGCGGCGGCGCTTGCGCCGCGCGCGGGGCAGCGGGAATCAGGCAGGCGCGGTCGCCGCGGCGCAGCCCCGAGAGCACCTGCAACACCGCCGCCCGCGCCTGCGCTATCCGCGAGCCGCCGACGTCATCGTGGCCCATGGAGGCGGAGCAATCGACCACGATGGCGACGGCGACCCTCCCGCGCTCGGCG
>DASQDR010000264.1:0-12277 GCA_035634055.1 Tepidisphaeraceae bacterium
CAATGAGCACCATCACCTTGCCACGGTTCATGCCCGATGACCTGGCGCGGCAGAGCGCGCCGCGGCAGCGGTGGGCGCTGGTCCGGCCGCTGATCCCCAAGCGGCTCCAGCCCCTGCTGCGCGGCGTGCGCAAGCGCGTCGAGCGGCGGCGCGTCGTCGGCCTGGTCGAGCCGTTCCGCACCGTCTACCCGTACACCCAGGTGGATCACACCCGCCAGCGCAACCTGCTGCGCGTCGCCGGGATCGTCGAGCGCGAGCGCGTGATCGGCGCGTGCATCGAGTGCGGCGTGCTGGACGGCGGGACGGCCGCGCTGGTCGCGCACGCGACGCGCGGCAGCGGGCGCGCGGTTCACCTGTTCGACGCGTGGGAAGGACTGCCCGGCAGCACGGAGCAGGACGGCCCCGACGCCCGCCGCTGGAAGGGCGAGGTCGTCGGCAGCCCGCGCCGCGTCGCCCGCGTCATGAGCCGTATGGGCGTCGCGCCCGCGCGCGTCACGGTGCACAAGGGATGGTTCCACGAGACGTTCCCCGAGGCCCACGTCCCGCGGATCGCGCTGGCGCATATCGACGCCGACTTCTACGAGGCGACGAAGCTGTGCCTGCATCGCTGGTACCCGCACCTCTCGCCGGGCGGGTTCATGCAGTTCGACGACTACGACTCGTTCCGCGGCTGCCGGCAGGCGGTCGAGGAGTTCTTGGCCGAGCACCCGGAGCTGAGGCTCGAGACCTTCGGGGAGCTCAAGGCGAAGGCGTACTACTTCCGCAAGCCGCGCCGGTAGCGCGGGCCGCGCGGGCCGCGCGGGCCGCGCGGGTGACGTCCCATCGCTTGGCATGACCGCGGATGAACGCGCGGACGAGGAGAGGAGTTAGCCACGAATCGACACGAATGGACACGAATGAAGAGTGGATCGATCCACTTGCTGAGCTTCTTCTCTTATTCCTGTCCATTCGTGTCCATTCGTGTCGATTCGTGGCGATTCGTGGCCCGCTTTCTCCCCTCCCTGATCCGCGTTCATCTGCGTTCATCTGCGGTTCCGCGGGGGCGGACGCGGGTGCCGCCCGCTGGCGGATTGCGAAACCGCAAGCGGTGCGGCGGGGTGTCGGTCGGCCCCGTGCGCAAGCGCGGGCAGGCGCGGGCAGGCGCGGGCAAGCGCGGGCAAGCGCGGGGGCAGCCACCGCCCGCAGGGTTCCCCCACCTCAGCAAGCCGACGACAGCCCCGCCGTCCGGCGGTATAACCTTCGCGTCGCCGCGCGGCCGCTTACGCCGCGCGGGACGACCCGGAGAATGATCCGCCGATGAAACGTCAGAGCCCCCGGCTGGCCGCCATCCTTTGCATCGTCCTGGTCGTGGCGGGCATCGCGTTTCGCTTCACGAACCTGGGGCGGAAGATCTACGGGCTGGACGAGACCTTCACCTCCCTGCGCATCTCCGGCTACACCGAGGCGCAGGCGGTCGAGGAACTGCGGGCGCGGGAGGTGGTCGAGACGGCCGACCTCCAGAAGTTCCAGCGCTCCAACGCCGACACCCCCTTCAGCGGCACGGTCCTCGGCCTGATGCGCGAGGAGCCGCAGCACCCGCCGCTCTATTACGTGCTGGCCCGGCTCTGGGCGCGGGGGGTGGGGGATTCGGTGGTGGTGACGCGCACGCTGCCCGCCCTTCTCAGTTTGCTGGCGCTGCCGGCGATGTTCTGGCTCTGCCGCGAGCTGTTCGAGGACCCGCTGGTGGCGTGGGTGGCGACGGCGCTGCTGGCGGTCTCGCCGTTCCACCTGCTCTACGCGCAGGAGGCGCGGCAGTACAGCCTCTGGACCGCCACCACGCTCGCCAGCAGCGCCGCCCTGCTGCGCGCGATGCGCCGCGACACGGCCCGGGGCTGGTCGCTCTACGCGATCCTGCTGGCGGCCAGCTTCTACACCTTCCTGCTGGCGGCGCTGGTCGCCCTCGGGCACGCGATCTACGTGATCATCGTGCAGCGGTTTCGGCTCGACCGGACGGTCGTTCGCTACGTCGCCGCGTCGCTGGTCGCCGGCGTGCTGTTCCTGCCGTGGGCGGCGGGCGTGCTGGCGAATTTCTCGCAGGTGCGAAGTACGACGACCTGGAACGAAGGGAAGCGCGCGGGCGTCGCGGCGCTGGCGCGGAACTGGGCCCGCCAGCCGGGGCGGGCGTTCTTCGACCTCAACCCGTCGGCCGACGCGCCGCGCGGGTACCGGCTGCTCCAGTGGGGGTTCACCGCCGTCGGCCTCGCCGGCATCGCGGTCGCGCTCGTGGTCCTGTGCCGGCACGCGCCGCGCAAGGCGTGGGCGTTCGTCGTGACGTTGATCGGCGTGACGGGCGCGGGATTGGTGTTGCAGGACCTGATCGTCGGCGGCCAGGGGGGCGCGGCCTCCACGTATTCGCGGTACCTGACGCCCTGCTACCTCGGCTTCGCGATCGCGGTTGCCTACCTGCTCGTCCGCCAGACGGGGCGGGCGTCGGCGTCGCCGGCGGCGCGCATGCTTTGGCGCGGGATGGCCGGGCTGTTCTTCGCCGGCGGCGTCGCCAGTTGCCTGCTGGTGCTGGGGGCCCGCATCTGGTGGAACAAGGGCGGCCCGGAGTACCTCGCCGACATCCGCTCCGCCGCCGCGGTGATCAACGCCTGCGAGCAGCCGCTGTTGCTGAGCGACGGCAACACCTGGAGCATGCTGTTCGTCAGCCACCTGCTGGACGCGAAGGTGAAGCTGGTGGTGCGCCCGCGCTGCTTCAGTTGCAAGTTGCCGGCGCCCGCGGATTTCGCGCCGGATTTCGCCCGCCACGCCGCCACGTTCAGCGACGTCTTCCTCTTCCCGGGTCCGAGCCGGCAACTGATGGCGCGGGCGCAGGAGCAGGGTTTTCGGTTGCGGCCGTACACGTTCACCCTGCGCGAGACGTTCCTGCGGAAACTGGAGGCGCCGGCGCCCCCCGCCACGAGGCCGGCGTTATCTGCGGCGGCGCCCGGGGCGGCCGCGCCGTCGGTGGCGGCGCCGTGAAAACGCGGGCCCCTCGCGCTCCACTTTTCACGGCGCTCGCGCCGTGATACCGTCCCCGGCCCCGCGACCGCGATCACCGACCGAATTCCGCGATTGAGGCGCGCGCGGATAAACAACGAGGAACCGTCCGCGAACACCGCCATGCTATCTGCCGCCCCCACGAACGTCGCCATCGAGCGCGCCATCAGCGGGAAGGTCCCGCCGCCGAAGAAGCTCTCGATCGTCATCCCCGTTTACAACGAGGAACAGACGGTGCAGGAGCTGATCGGGCTGGTCGTCAACGCGGTCCTCCCGGCCCACATGGCCAAGGAGATCATCTGCGTCAACGACTGCTCGAAGGACAACACCGCCGCCCGGCTCGACGAGCTGCCGGCGCTGTTCCCGGGGCAGGACTTCCAGATCGTCCACAAGCCGGTCAACGAGGGGAAGGGGGCCGCGCTGCGCGACGGGTTCAAGCTGGCGACCGGCGACGTGGTGCTGATCCAGGACGCGGACCTGGAGTACGACCCCGACGACTACCCGCGCCTGCTCCAGCCGATCATCGAGGGCAAGGCCGACGTGGTCTACGGCAGCCGCTTCATCGGCGAGCCGCACCGCGTGCTCTACTACTACCACACGCTGGGCAACAAGTTTTTGACGTCGTTCAGCAACTTGTTCACGAACCTGAACCTGACCGACATGGAGGTCTGCTACAAGGTCTTCCGCAAGTCGGTGCTGGACGCGATCCCGCCGATCAAGTGCAACCGCTTCGGGTTCGAGCCGGAGATCACCGCCAAGATCGCCAAGCACCGCCCGCGGCTGCGGATCTACGAGGTGGGCGTCGCGTATTACGGGCGGAGCTACGAGGAGGGGAAGAAGATCACTTGGAAGGATGGGGTGAAGGCGATCCTCACCATCATCCGCTTTCGCTTCAGCAACTGACCGCGCCGCGGCGGACAGGGCACGAACCGCATGACGACCAGCACCGTCACGGCCGACGAAGCACTCGAGCGCCCGTCGCGCGCCCATTCCTCCGCGCTGCACCGGCTGGCGCCGCTCTGGGCGCCGCTGCTCATCCTGGCCATCCTGGCCGGGCCGAGCGTGACGTTCCTGCTGCCGGCGACGCAGGATTACCTCGATGAGATCTACCAGCCGCTCCAGGCCCTGAAGTTCTTCAAGAGCAAGGGGAAGGCGTATCACAAGTACGGGCCCGCCCCGAACTTCATCCTGGCGCCGGGCTACGCCGCGTCGCTGGCGTACTGGAAGGTGACCGGCTCGTTCAACAAGCCGTCGGAAGATTTCCCCTACGGCTTCAAGCGGCCGTTCCAGCAGATGGGGTTCATGATCTTCCAGGCGCGGGCGCTGTTCCTGGTGATCGGGCTGGTGGGCTTCGCCGCGCTGGCGCACGCGCTGGGGCGCGCGACCGGGCGGCCGTGGGCGGTCGGTCTGGCGCTGCTGTTCACGCTGGCGACGAACTACGCGGTCGCCATCGCCCTGCCGACGCCGCGCCCCGACAGCGCGATGCTCGGCTTCGCCGCGCTGGCGCTGGCGTCCTACGTCAACATCCTGTTCCGCGGGCTGACCGCGTGGCGCGGAGCGTGGATGTCGCTCTTGGCCGTCGTGGCGATCAGCAGCAAGGAGCTGGCCGGGCCGATGTTCGTCCTGCCGTACCTCGGGCTGATTGCGCTGGCGTGGCGCGAGGGGGACGCGCAGCCCGGCGGCGGCGGGCGCGCGACCACCGCCGTCATCTACTCCGTCGCCACCGGCGTCGTCGCCTACTGCCTGCTCAACATCGTTTACGCCCCGGCCACTTGGCTCCAGCGGATGCGCTTCTGGATCGGCGGGCCGGGCATCGACGCGGAGGTCTGGGGCGGCGGCGGGCTGCGGGCGCAGGTCGTCGGCACGCTCGAGTGCCTGCTCAACAACCTGGGACCCGGCGGCGCGATCGTCACGATCACCGGGGGCATCGCGCTGCTCGTCCTCCGCCCGCGGCGATGGGTGATGCTGATCCTGCCGGCCGTCAGCGTCTTCGCCCTCGGCCTGGCGCGGATCCAGTACCCCGCGGATCGCTTCTACACGATCTTCTGCCTGGCGCTGTTCCCGGTGGTCGCGTGCGGGCTGGCGGCGATGATCGGCGCGGCTGGCTTCGCGCGCCTCCGCCCGATCGCGGCGGGCGCGTTCGTCCTGCTCGCGATCGTGAACGCCTGGTGGGCGACATTTTCCTGGCACGCGCCGCGCGGCACGTTCGAGTACGTGGCCGAGCGGCACGCGCAGGCGCACGTGGCGAAGGACCGCCAGCGCGTGGCGCTGTTCAACACGTTCCCGTGGAACAAGGGCTCGACCCGGCTGGACCACCTCGGCTTCAAGGTCGATCCGCGCTCGATCCAGCAGGTGGCGGCCCGCCCCGCCGACCGGCCGGACTGGCTTTACAGCACGCAGGGCAAGTCGATGTTCCTCGAGCACGCCAAGTCGATGCCCGCCCGCGCGCAGCTGATCAAGAAGGAGAGCGGCTTCGACGTCAGCAACTGGCGCGGCGTGGAGGGGATCGGCTACGCGCTGGCGGAAACGATCGTGCCGAGCACGCCCGGCTGGTTCGCGTTCGACTGGATGCCTGCGGTCAAGGAATGGAAGCAGCGGCGGGCGGTGCAGGTGTTTCGCAGGGCCGGGTAGATGCGGGTATTTGGCAGGGCCGGGTCGGCGCCAAGACCCGCCGGACCTGCTTTGGGTTTCCGCCGCTCGCGCAGCGCGGCGGCCGTGCTAGGCTGCCCGCATGACTGATCCTCTGGCCCGATCCCCCGCGCCCCGACCCTCGTTCAGCATCCCGTCGATCCTGGCGATCGTCGCGGCCGTGATCAGCTTCCGCGTCGGCGCGCTGACCGGGCTGCTGCTGGCGATCGCGGCGATCGTGCTGGGCATCATCGGCCTGCTGCTCTCGCTCTCCCCGCGCGTGCGCGGCGGGATCGTCAGCATCGTCGGCGTGGTCGCGGGGCTGATCGGCATCATCGCGGCCGCCTTCAAGCTGCTCGGCGGCAACGTCATCTGATCGATGGTCGGCGCGGCGCGCGTTCGGCTCACCCTTTGCGCTTCCACGGGATCTTCGCGGCGGTGCGGGCGGCGGTGAAGGTGCCGAAGAGGCGGACGGCGGCGCCGTACAACGCGGGGTTCTGGCGGCGAACGGCGCTGTCGGCGAGGTGCTGGCCCTCGCGGCGGGCCGCCTTGAGGGAGGAAATGACCTCCTGCCGCGACCACGCGCGGCGCCGGCGGACGGCGTCAGGGTCCACCTTGGCGGCGCGCAGGGCGCGGTCGTAGCTGCCGAAGTGCCGCACCGCCGCCGCGTGCAGGCCGGAGTCTTCCCGCTGGATCGCCCCGCTGTTCAGCGGCTCGTCGTCCCGCGCCCGCGAGCGCAGCTCGAAGGCGACGGTATTGCGGTCCCACCGGCGGTAGCGGCTCACCTCGTCGGCATCCAGCCCCGCCGCCGACAGGGCACGATCCCACCGCCCGAACAACCGCGGCTGCAACGATGCGAAGGCGGCGCGGCCGAGCTCGTCGCGCCGCTTGGTCACGGCGCTCCAGTGCAAATCCTCCCCCTTGCGCCGCGCCTGCTTGATCAGTTGGATGATGGCCGGCTTGGTCCAGCGCGGGCGGCGCGTGACGGCGGCGTAGTCGATGCCCGCCGCCTCGACCGCCGATCGGTACGACCCGTAGTGGTAAGCCGCCGCCGAGACCAGCGCCTGGCTCTTGCGCGCCAGCGCGTTGTAGGAGAGGTTGGCCCCGCCGCGGTAGAGCCGCTTGAGCTCGGCCTTGATGCGGGGCTTATCCCAGACCATCGCGCGACACTCCCGCGGCGCAACTTACTGCGTTTGGTGGAATCGCTCAATTCGGGAAATGCGGGAGGGGGAGAAGAGTTGCGAGTTGTTAGTTGCCAGTTGCCAGTTGGTACCGGTCGGTTGCGACGGTCACTGGCGGACCAGTGGGCGCTGCGGAGGACAAGTGACAAGTCACAAGTGACGCATGACAATCGGCGGTGTGGACGGGCTCATCAATCTCGACAAGGCGGCGGGGATGTCGTCGGCGCGGGCGGTGGCGCAGGTGAAGCGGCTGCTGCCGCGAAAGAGCAAGATCGGCCACGCCGGGACGCTCGACCCGTTCGCTACCGGCGTGCTGGTGCTGCTGGTCGGAAAGGCCACCAAGCAGTGCGAGCGGCTGATGGACCAGCCCAAGCAGTACGAGGCGACGGTGAAGTTCGGCGCCACGACCGCGACCGACGATCCCGAATCGCCGGAAGAGCCGTGGGTGCGGCGATCGACGGAAGTCGTGGCGCATCGCACGGGCGTCGCTTCAACGGGGGCGGACGCAGAAGCTGCCGAATCGGGACGCGCTTCGTTCCCCGCGGTCGCGCCGCCGCCGCCGCCGCGGCGCGAGGCGATCGACGCCATCCTGCCGCGGTTCATCGGCTCGATCCAGCAGCGGCCGCCGGCCTTTAGCGCATTGAAGGTGGGTGGGCAGCGCGCGTACAAGCTGGCGCGCGGCGGGGAGCTGGTCGCGCTGGAGCCGCGGACGGTGCGCGTTTATGGGATCGAGGTGCTGGACTACGCCTGGCCGCTGCTGCGGTTGCGGATCGACTGCGGGCGAGGGACGTACATCCGCTCGATCGCGCGCGATCTCGGCGAAGCGCTGGACGTCGGCGGGCACCTGACCCAACTGCGGCGCACGCGCGTGGGGGAACTGTGGGTTGGCGACGCGATAACGCTGGAACAACTGGCCGAGGAGGGGGTTGAGACGCACCTTCACGCGATCGATGCAGGGTAAGTTGCGGGCGGTCATTTGCGGGGGGGCACCAACCCCCGCGTCCCAGTTCCTCAGCCCCTCAGTCGCTCAGTCCCTCACCCCGGACTCAACCCCGGTGCTGCGCCCCCTCTGTCACTCCGTCGCTCCGCCCTCCTACCCCCTTGGAACCACCTTCGTCGCCTTCAACCCCTTGCCCGAGTTCTCCGCTTCGTACTCCACTTCCTGCCCCTCTTTCAGGCTCTTGAAGCCGTCCATCTGCACGGCGGAGAAGTGGACGAAAATGTCGTCGCCGCCCTGGTCGTCGGCGATGAAGCCGAAGCCCTTGGCGTCGTTGAACCACTTGATCTTGCCCGTCGACATCAGCCCCGCTCCTTGAATTGCACGGCTGCGCGCGGCCGGCCTTCGTCGCTCCCGCGCGCTAAAGGCCGTGGCGCAGGGGCACCGTCGGAAATCTCCCAGGCGATGCGACGTGCAGGCGTGGGGGCGGACCGGGTGCCCGTCTCGGTCCGGCGATATGCGGGCAAAAGGATACCGCGCCGCCTGTTTTCGCAATAATGAAATGTACGAGGGCCACGCGGTCCCAAGGTTTTGATGCCGCACCGGACCGCTGGGGGGTTGGGCGCGGTTGGAAAGCGCCCGAGGCTTCCTATAATCCCCCGGTAGTTTCAACTGGAAGGATCGTCCCCGTGTCCACGGCCGTCGCACCCGATCACACGCTTCCGCTGCTCGGCGGGCAAAACCACTTCCTGCTCCGCCGGCTGCACTCGCTGACCGGCATCATTTTCGGCGGGTACCTCGTCGTTCACCTGATCGTCAACGCCACGATTGCCCAGCTTGGCGGGCAGTTCCAGGTGCAGGTGAACAAGATCCACGACCTCCCCTTCGTCTGGGCGCTGGAGTGGGGCTTCATCTACCTGCCCATCCTGTACCACACGGTCTACGGCATCTGGGTCACGTTCACCGGCCAGCCGAACGTGGACCGTTACCCGTATCACAAGAACTGGTTCTACACCTTCCAGCGGATCAGCGCGATCGTGATCGTGCTGTTCATGATCTTCCACGTGTTCGCGCTGAAGGTGGGACTGTTCGGCACGACCCTCAGCTTTGACCCCGACCGCGCCTCGCAGACGGTGCACCGCCACATGACCGCTTCGTGGGTCCTGCCGTGGGTGGTCTACCCGCTGGGGGTGCTGGCGTCGTGCTACCACCTGGCGAACGGGTTCTGGGCGGCGGGGATCACCTGGGGGCTGACCATCAGCGGCGGCGCGCGGCGACGCTGGGGGTACGCGTGCGCGGGGCTGTTCGCCTTCACGTTCGTCTGCGGCATGACGGCGGTGATCGCCTCGACCAGCCCCAAGCTGGCGAACCCCGATGAGCCGGGCAAGAGCGTGAAGGTAGGTGCGACGTGAACCGGGAGCTGATCGAGCAGTACGCGCACGGCGGCGAGAAGCTGTCGATGGCGATCCGGAGCCTGACGCCCGCCGATCTGCTCTGCCCGCCCGACCCGACGTGGGGCGCGGGGAAGTGGTCCATCCAGCAGGTGGTGGTCCACTGCATGGACAGCGAGCTGGTCTCCGCCGACCGCCTCAAGCGGATGATCGCCGAGGACAACCCCACGCTGATGGGCTACGACGAGAACAAGTTCGTCGCCGCGCTGATGTACGACGAGCAGCCGGCGGAGCAGGCGATCGCGCTGGTCGACGCCAACCGCAAGCTGCTGGCCGGCGTGCTGCGCAAGCTGCCCGAGAACGCCTTCGCCCGCAAGGGCACGCACAACGAGCGCGGCGAGCTGACCGTCGGCGGCTACCTCAAGTCGGTCGTCGACCACCTGGAACACCACATCCGCTTCATCCACGCCAAGCGGGCCAAGATGGGAAAAGAGATGTGGTAGGCGTTACGGGCTACTTGTTGCTCGTCACTGCTGCGGCGCGGCTGCACGCGACCGCAACCCTTAACGAGCAACGGATAACCAGTAACCAGTAACGAGTAACGGATATCGCAATGGCTGCACCAAGTAAAAAGCGCGTGATCGTCGTCGGCGGCGGGCTGGCGGGGCTGGCCTGCACCATCAAGCTGGCGGAAGAGGGCGTCAACGTCGATTTGTTCTCCATGGTCCCGGTGAAGCGCTCGCACTCCGTGTGCGCGCAGGGCGGGATCAACGCCACCAACGAGATCGCCCGCCAGCAGGGTTACTCCGAGTGGATCCACTTCGACGAGACCGCCCTTGGCGGCGACTTCCTCGCCGACCAGCCGCCCGTGCTGGAGATGTGCAACTGGGCGCCGCGCATCATCGACCTGCTCGACCGCATGGGCGTCCCCTTCAACCGCACCCCCGAGGGGCAGCGCGCGCTGCGGCTGTTCGGCGGGTCGCTGTTCAAGCGCACCTTCTTCGCCGGCGCCACCACCGGGCAACAACTGCTCTACGCCCTGGACGAGCAGACCCGCCGCTGGGAATCCGAGGGGCGCGTCAACAAGTACGAGTTCTGGGAGTTCCTCTGGCCCATCGTGCAGGACGGCACGTGCGTCGGCATCGTCGCGCAGGACATGCGGACCATGCAGATCCGCGCCTTCCGCGGCGACGCGGTGGTGATGGCGACCGGCGGCAACGGACTGATCTTCGGCAAGTCCACCATGTCGGTCATCTGCACCGGCGGCGCGGCGTCGCGCTGCTACCAGGCCGGCGCGAAGTACGCCAACCCGGAGATGATCCAGGTCCACCCGACCGCAATCCCCGGCGAGGACAAGTGCCGCCTGATCTCCGAATCCGCCCGCGGCGAGGGCGGCCGCGTCTGGGTCCCGCGCACGCCCGGCGACAAGCGCCACCCCAACGACATCCCCGAGCCCGAGCGCTACTACTTCCTTGAGGAGCGCTACCCCAAGTACGGCAACATCGTCCCGCGCGACATCGCCACTCGCGAGATCTTCCAGGTGTGCCAGGAGGGCCTCGGCGTCGGCGGCGGGAACATGGTCTACCTCGATCTGCGCGACGAGGTCCGCCGCATCGGCCGCCAGGCGATCCTCAATAAGCTCGAGGGCATCCTGGAGATCTACGAGAAGTTCGTCGGCACCGACCCGCTCGACGAGCCGATGAAGATCTTCCCGGCCGTCCACTACTCCATGGGCGGTTTGTGGGCCGGCTTCACCAAGGACGAGAAGACCGGCGGCCTGAAGCGCGGTGACCCCAACAACATGATGACCAACCTCCCCGGGCTCTACGCCATGGGCGAGGTCAGCTTCGCCTACCACGGCGCCAATCGCTTGGGGGCCAACTCGCTGCTGAGCTGCATCTTCGACGGCCTGTTCGGCGGGCTGTGCATCAAGAACTACGTCACCGACGTGGTCAAGACCGCCGCCGCCGACCTGCCCGAAGGCGTCTTCGACGCCGCCGTGCGCGCCGAGACCGAGAAGCAGAACTGGCTGGTCAACAACCCCGGCGACGAGAACCCCTACCTGCTCTGGCAGGAGATGGGCAAGTGGATGACCGACAACTGCACGGTTGTCCGCCACAACGAAAAGCTGGAGAAGACGCTGGAGCAGTGCGAGCAGTGGAAGGCGCGCTACCCGCGGGTGAAGCTGTCCGACACCGGCATGTGGACCAACCAGAACCTCAGCTTCGCCCGGGCGGTCAAGGACATGATCGTCCTGGCCGAGGCGACCCTGAAGGCGGCGCTCTTGCGCAACGAGAGCCGCGGCGCCCACTACAAGCCGGCGTTTCCGGACCGCGACGACGCGAACTTCCTCAAGACCACGATCGCGACGTACGACGCCGCCAGCAACAGCGCCAACATCAGCTACGCGCCGGTGGACACGAGCCTGGTGGTGCCGCGGGCGCGCACGTACGGAAAGGTCTCGCCTGCCAAGGTCCAGGCCGCCGTCGCCGCCCCCGCGACCGCCGCGCCGGCGGCGGTGTGAGCGTGCTGCGAGGGTGATGTCTCGACCTCCCTCGCCTCTTGCCGCCGGGAAGGGCGTCGTGCAAGCGGCGCGGACCTGCCGGGAACGCGCCTTTCGCCGCGGTCGCTTTCGCGCATGGAGAGAAGAAGCTAATCCGCCTCCGCCACGCGGTTCTCGACGCGCACCGGCAGTTGCCCCGACACCACCAGCATCTGCCCCGGCCCGCGGGGGTCGGTGGCGGCATCGACCACCTTGAACTGACCGGTGATCCAGCACGTCGTGGCGCCGTCGGCCTGCTTCACGAACCGCGCCTTGGCGTCGAACGGGGTGAGCTGGAGCTTGCGGCCGGTGAGGAAGACGCCGTGCGGCGAGTCGATTTCCTCACCGCGGCGGGCGGAGCTGGGGGCCTTGTAGTCCCAGATCGCCTGCGGCAGGTCCGCCGGATCCGCGACGTTCAGCTCCAGCCGCAGGTAGAAGCTGTTGCCGGTGTAGTTGTCGCGCAGCGCCTCGCGCGGGTCGTCGGTGAAGAGCAGGCCGACGAGGTGGTCGCCTTCCTGCTCCAGCCGCAGGCGGGCGGCGGGAAAGATCGTGTTGTGCCCGTTGATGTTCAGGATCG
>DASQDR010000265.1:0-25569 GCA_035634055.1 Tepidisphaeraceae bacterium
GGTTCATGCGCCGCCCCGTACCGGGGAGGCGAAACGCCGGCAACCCCGCCCGCGACGCCGGCGCCGCGCGCGGCCGTCCAAGCGGGGCGCCCGCGACGCGACGATGCGGGCGGCGGTTCAGGCGTGGCGCCGCCGGCGCGCGGCGGCCACCGCTGCGGCGGATGCCAGCAGCGTCATCGACCCGGGCTCGGGGATGATCAGGGCGTTGAACGAGTAGTCGTCGTTGTTGAACACGTTCAGGTCGATCGGCGTGACCCCGCCCGCCGTGCCGGTCTCGCTGTACTGCCAGATCATCCAGTTATTGAACTGGCCGGTCGGGTCCTCGTATCCCGGCGCCGACGGCGGTTCGCCGCTGGCGGGGTTGTTGGGCGTGTCGTAGTTGGCGAGCCAGAGGTCGTAGCCGGCGATGCGCGAATCCAGCTCGTCGCGGGCGAAGCTGCGGTTGCAGTAGATCAGCGGCTCGTACGCCGCCCCTTTGACCGCGATAATGCGGTTGGAGAAGTTGATTGCCCAGGTCGTCAGATCCGCCTGGCTCAGGCCGGAGGCGAGGTCCTCCAGGTCCAGCACCGGGCGGAGCTTCCCGGGGGCAATCGCGCTGCCGGCGTAGCTGAGCAGGTGGTCCGCCTCCGCCTGCGCCCCCGTGAGAGTGTTGCGATTTTCCGGGTGGGCGTAGTGGTAGACGCCGTTGCGGATCCCGGCGCTGGTTGCCCGCGCGACGTTACTGGCCATGGCGGCGTCATCCGGGCCGGTCAGGCCCTCGCTGGCCTTGATGTAGGCGAAGGTCTTCCCCTGCGCCGCCATCTGGTTCCAGGCGGATTGGGAGACGCCGCTGGGCCCGTTGTGGTGCGAGACGTCAACGCCAAAGTCGCGCGCCAGCGCCGGTGCGGGCGCGGAGATGACAACGACAAGAACGAGCGCAGCAAGACCCCGACCAATCGAATTGACGATGCCCATTGCCCTCTCGAATCCCGCCCCAGATGCCCGTACAGAACTGAGGCGGCATCAATAACAGCGCAGGGGCCGAGCAAGCAAGTGAAATCGGTTGTGTCGGTGGGAAAGAGTGACCGGTACCCGCGCCGCGTGGGATTGCTCACAGCCACGGCGACGATCCGTGACGCGGCGCGCAGTCACCGTTCGGCACATCAAGCCGTCGCCGGCGCGGCGCCGCCGCCGCCGCCGCAGAGGCGCTCGGCGGTGGCGATGAGCTTGTCCATCTTGACCGGCTTGGTGAAGTACTCGCTCACCCCAAGGCTCTCGGCGTACATCTTGTGACGCCCGCCCTGGTTGCCGGTGATCATGATCACGTGCGGCTTGCTGCCGCGCGGCTTGCGCGCCTTGATCTTTTCCAGCACCAAAAAGCCGCTGCGGCCCGGGAGCATCATGTCCAGCACGACCACGTCCGGGTCGTTCTTCTCCGCCAGCTCGACCGCCTTGTTGCCGTTGCTGGCCGTCTCCACCACCGCGCCGGTCGGCTCGAACGCCGCCTGCATGCTGGTGAGGATGTCGTTGTCGTCGTCGACGAGCAGCACTTTCTTTCCGTCGAGGGCGGTGCTCATGGTGCGTTCTCCTGGGGTGAGGGCCATCACGGAAGGATCATAGGCGGCGGGCCCCGCCCCGCGCGTCGAGTCTCGGAGCGGGGGCGATAATTGTCAAGAATCCGCCGCGCCGGGCCCGATAAAACGGATAGCACGATGAGGGGGTGATCGGGCGACCAAGGCAAGGGGTTGTCGGACCCTTCTGGCCTCCATCACCGTTGAACCCGTCATCGCTGTCGCGTTGTCATCCTTCCCTCTCCAACCGATGTCACCTAACGCTCCGATCGCCATCCTCGACAGCGGCCTTGGCGGGTTGACCGTGGCGCGGTCGCTGCGCGCGCTGCTGCCGCACGAGCAGTTGATTTACTTTGGCGACACCGCCCGGGCGCCGTACGGGTGGAAGTCGGACCGGACCGTCACCGGGTTCGTCCGGCAGATGATCATTTACCTGCGGCGGCACCAGCCGAAGCACCTGGTCATCGCCTGCAACACCGCGGCCGCACTGGCATTGCCGGCGCTGCGGGCGGAGTTTCCCGAACTGTCGATCAGCGGCGTGGTCGAGCCGGCGGCGCGGGCGTCGATCGAGGTGGCGGGGGCGAAGGGGTTCCCGCTCATCGCGATCATGGCCACCGAGGGCACCATCTGGTCCAAGGCATACGAGAAGGCGATCCACCGCCGCCGTCACCACGCCCGGCTTTTGCTCCGGCCGGCGCCGCTGCTGGTCCCGCTGGTCGAAGAGGGTCGCGAGCCCGGCGACCCACTCGTGAAGCTGGCGCTCGAGCAGTACCTCGTCCCGCTCGTGCAGCGCGGGGCGGACGTGCTGATCCTGGGGTGCACGCACTACGCGATCCTCAAGCCGCAGGTCCGGCGGATCGTCGGCCCCAAGCTCCCGCTGATTGACTCGGCCAAGCGCTGCGCCGAAGATGTCGCGCGCCGGCTCCAGGTGGCGAACCTGCTGCGCGGCGGCGGCGTTGGTGGCGGGGCGGGCGTCGCGAGCGGGTCGCTGGGGTGCGTCGTCACCGACGATTCGCCGCGCTTCCGCACCCTGGCGTCGCGGTTCCTTGGCGAGGAGCCCGACCCGCCGACGCTGGTCACGCCCGACGAGCTTCACCTGCTCGCCGACGAGGCACGGCAGGAGCCGTTGCGGCAGTCGGCCTGAACGTCGCGACGCCCCGGCGCGCCCCGCGCGCCGCGGCACACGGGATCGCGGCGCGGAAACGGGAAGGCAAGAGCAAGATGAGACTTCTCCCCTGGGCGACCATCGTGGTCGCGATCGTCTGGTCGGGCGCCGCGGGTTGCGCCTCGCGCGGCGCGCGGGCGGGCGCCGCCGCCGCCTCGACCCGTCCGGCCTCGATGCAGCCGACGCCGAAGGTCGAGACCGAGAACGCGCTCGAGGGGGCGTGGCGCAGCGTGATCGGGCTGGCCTCGGGCAACACGCCGCTGAAGTTCGTGCGGATGATGGAGGACACGCGCTCCGCTGATCGCAGGCGGCAGGGGATCTACGGGCTGGTCGCGCGCGACTTCGGCCAGCGCGAGCCGTACACCCGGCGGTACCGGCAGATCGCGCAGGCCGACGCCGACTTCACCGTCCGCGCCGCCGCCATCCGCGCGCTCAATTGGTCGCGCGACACCCAGGCGGTATCGGTCTTCATCGCCGCGCTGACCGACCAGAACGAACTGGTGAGGTGGGAGGCGGCCAAGGCGCTCGCCAACGTGCCCGACCCGACCGCGGCCGACCCGCTCACCCGCGCGCTGGGCAACGCCAACGAGAGCAAGAACGTCCGCATCGCCGCCGCCGACGCCCTGCGTCACCACCGCACGCTCGCCGCCGCGCGGGCGCTGGTGAACACGCTGGAAGGGCGGGATTTCGGCGTCGCCTGGCAGGCGCGCCGCTCGCTGCGCCGAATCACCGGGCGCGACTTGAGGTACGACGAGCGCTCGTGGTTGCAGTTCCTCACCGGACCCGAGAAGCCGCTCGGATGACCAGTGCCGAGTCCGCGCAGGCGACGCGGTGCTGCGAGCGCTGTTCACTGCGAATGCTTCGGTCACACCGTTGCAACAACGGCGGTCACATCTGCTCCGGATGCTCGATCCCCAGCAACTCCAAACCCGTCGCCAGCGAGCGAGCGGTGGCGTCGCTGAGCAGCAGTCGGCTCGAGCGGGTCGGTTCCTCGCTCTGCAGCACGGGGCAGTTCTCGTAGAAGGCGCTGAACCTCGTCGCCAGCTCGTACAGGTAATTCGTCAGGTGGTGCGGCTTCAGTTCCCGCGCGACCTGCTCCAGCACGTCCCCGAAGCGCAGCACGTGCTTCGCCAGCGCCAGCTCCTGCGGCGCGTCCAGCTTCAATGCCGCGGCGGTGACGGTGGCGGCGGAGGCGGAGGCGAGGCCGGCCTTGCGGAAAATCGACTTGATCCTGGCGTGGGCGTACTGCAGGTACGGCGCGGTGTTGCCGTCCATCGACAGCATCTGGTCGAAGGAGAACGTGTAGTCGCCGATGCGGTCCTTCGACAGGTCCGCGTACTTGATCGCGCCGACACCGACGGCCCGGGCGATGGCGCGGCGTTGCTCCTCGGGAAGGTCGGGGCTCTTGTCGGTGACGAGCTTGAGCGCGCGCTGCTCGGCCTCGTCGAGCAGGTCGACCAGCTTGACCGACTCGCCGCTGCGCGCCTTGAACATCTTGCCGTCCTCGCCGAGCACCGATCCGAAGGGCGCGTGCTCCAGCGACGCCCCTCCCGCCCAACCCGCCCGCCGGGCGGTGGCGAAAACCTGCGCGAAGTGCTGCCCCTGCGGCGCCCCGACGACGTAGACGACGCGGTCCGCCCGCAGCGTTTGGACGCGGTAGCGCACCGCCGCCAGGTCGGTGGTGCCGTACAGGAACCCGCCGCCGCTCTTCTCGATGATCAGCGGGTTGGAGTGCCCCTCGACGAAGGCGACCGTCGCCCCCTCGCTCTCGGTGGCGATGCCCGCTTGCTTCAGGTCTGCCACCACGGCCGGGAGCATCGGGTTGTAGAACGATTCGCCGCGCTCGTCGTCGGCGGTGAGCTTGACGTTCAGCCGGGCGTAGAGCGGCTGGAAGTGCCGGCGGGTCTCTTCGACGATCCGCCGCCATAGCGCCAGCTCTTCCTCGCCGCCCCCCTGGAGCTTCACCACCGTCGCGCGAGCGGTATCGGCAAAGTCGGGCTCGGCGTCGAAGCGCTTGCGCGCCTCCTTGTAGAAGCGGTCCAGGTCCTCGATGTGCGCGTCCTGCCCGCCCCCGGTGGTGCTGCGCAGGTGGGTGATGAGCATGCCGAACTGCGTGCCCCAGTCGCCTAAATGGTTCTGGCGGATGACGCGGTGGCCGAGGAACTCCAGCACGCGCGCGATCGCGTCGCCGATGATGGTGCTGCGGAGGTGGCCGACGTGCAGCTCCTTCGCCACGTTCGGGCCGGAGAGATCGACCACGATCGTCTGTGGCGGCGCCGCCAGTGGGATCCCCAGGCGCGGTTCGGCGGCGGCCGCCTGAAGCTGCTTCGCGAGCCACGCCGGGTTCAGCCGGACGTTGATGAACCCGGGCCCGGCGATGCTGATTTCCGAGGCCATTCCGCCCAGGTCCAGCTTCGCCTTGATCTGCTCGGCCACCTGGCGGGGATTGGCCTTCTGCCCCGCCTGCTGCCCGAGCTGCTTGGCCAGGCCCATGGCGGCGTTAGACTGATAATCGCCGAATTTCTCGTTCTGGCTGGGGACTAGAATGGGCTCGGCGTCGACGCCGAAGGCGGCGCGGATGGCGTTGCGGAAGGCGGCGTCGAGTTGAGACAAAATGGTCGGCATCGATCGGTCGTGACGGTTGAAGAGGTTCAGAGCGCCGCCGGCGGGCTCGTCGCACGCAACTCACGCCGGGCGGGCGAATGCTACTAGAGTCACCGGCCGATCTCCATCACGGCAGGGGGGCGCCCTCGGCGGCACCGCCCGCGCAGGCGGGGCGGGCGAACCCGCCGGGCGGCAGAAGCGTCCCATTGTTGCGCCAGGGCGGATGGAATAAGGTCGGTTTGACCGATTCCAAGGGCAGGATTATTGTTCACCGTCCGCACGTTGTTCGAATGGAGGGGTCGCCCGCCGATCGCGCGAGTCGGGACATCGGACGTCCCGCCGCCGCAGGGCTGGCGTTGCCTGCGCCCCTTCGGCCCGCTTCGGCAGCACGTAAGTAAGCAGCAGTAAGGATGAGCTCCATGACCAAGTCGCTTTGCCGTTGGACGATGGTGGTCGCGCTGGGCGCCACGGCCGGGTTGATCTCCGGCCGGCCGCACCTGGTGTCGGCCCAGGAGCCGCCGCAGCAGCAGGTGCGCGTCCAACAGCAGCAGGCCGTGCCGCAGCAGGTGGCGTCGGTCGACCAGCTCAAGATCGACGCCTTCGCCGCGCTCAAGAGCGGGCGCTTCGAGCAGAGCAACGCGCTGCTCGCCCGCGCCGCCTCCATGTCGCAGGACCCGCAGGTCCAGCAGATGGCGACCTGGATGAAGCAGTTCGAGAGCCAGCGGCAGGAGTTCACCGCCGAGCGCCGAAAGCAGTACGAGAAGGCGGTCGCCGACGTCCACAAGCTCATCGCCAACAAGAAGGAAAGCTACGCCCTGGACCAGGCCGCCAAGGCGGGCTTGCTGGCAGACGATAAGAAGAAGTTCCGCGAGGAGCCCTGGGTCGACGCGCTGGTCAGGCAGACCATCGCCATGGCCGAGCAGTTCGAGCGCAATGAGCAGTGGCTCAAGGCGCTTCGCCTCTACAGCGACCTCGGCTCGATCGAGCCGGCCAACCCGGAGTGGAAGGAAAAGCTGAAGCTGGCGACGCGACGCATCCGGTTGCTGGCGCTCTACACTCCGGGCGGCATCAAGGCGCTCCAGGAATCGGAATCGAAGGAGCGCGAGGAGGTGGATGCCATCCTCAAGCCCACCACGCAGCCCGGCAAGAAGGCGGCCGCCACCGAGCCCTCCGAGAACGCCGATCAGTTCAAGATCGACTGGAACGAGACCGTCAAGGGCATCAAGCTCGACATGCTCACCGACGCGCTGAAGAGCGCGCGCAACAACTACTACCGCCCGGTCGAGTACAACACGCTGCTCAAGGGCGGGCTCAAGGGGCTGATGGCCCTGGCGACCACCAAGGGCCTCGAGCAAACCTTCCCCGGCCTGGGTGACCCGGTCAAGCGCGCCGCGTTCATCGACGCGCTCAACCGCCGCATGAAGGAGGCCGAGAACGCCGGCACCAACTCCAGCGTCGTCGACGCCATGATGGCCAAGGTGCTCAACGATAACGACGTCACGGTGGCGCTGAAGAAGGAAGTGATCATCAGCGAGTTCGCCGACGGCGCGTTCGCCGAGCTCGACCCCTTTAGTTCCATGATCTGGCCCGCCGACCTCGAGGAGTTCAACAAGACCACGCAGGGCGAGTTCAGCGGCGTCGGCATCCAGATCCAGAACGACGAGGACGGCAGCCTCAAGGTCGTCAGCCCGCTAGAGGACAGCCCGGCCTACAAGGCGGGCATCAAGGCGGGCGACGTCATCACCAAGATCAACGGCAAGAACGCCAAGGGCATCACCCTCAACCAGGCGGTCAAGACCATCACCGGCCCGAGCGGGACAAAGGTCACCCTCACCGTCCGCAGCCCCAGCGACCAGGTGAAGGACTACGACCTGGTTCGCCAGACCATCCGCGTCGCCAGCATCAAGGGCTGGCTGCACCGCCCCGGCGGCGGGTGGGATTACTTCGTCGATCCGGACAACAAGATCGCCTATCTCCGGATGACCAACTTCACCAAGACCACCAAGGACGAGCTCGACCGCGCCGCCGACGACCTCCGGGCGCACGGCGCCAAGGCGATGATCCTCGACCTTCGCTACAACCCGGGCGGGCTGCTGTCGGCGGCGACCGACGTGAGCGACAAGTTCCTCCACGACGGCACCATCGTCAGCACCCGCGCCGACCGCGACACACCCAACAGCCCGACCATCGCCACCGCGCAGGCGGACGCCGACGAGGTCGGACTGCCCATGGTCGTCCTGGTCAACCAGTACTCGGCCAGCGCCAGCGAGATCGTCAGCGGCGCCCTGAAGGACTGGAACCGCGCCAAGGTGGTCGGCGAGCGGACCTTCGGCAAGGGGAGCGTGCAGATGCTCTTCCCCCTCTCCAGCCGCAGCGCGTACCTGAAGCTGACGACCAGCCACTATTACCTCCCCAGCGGCAAGTGCATCCACCGCGAGGAAGCGAGCCAGGACTGGGGCGTCGACCCGACGCTCACGATCGAGATGACCCCGGAGCAGATGCGGGCCGCGATCGACGCGCGGCAGGAGCTGGACGTCCTCCGCGACGCCGAGAACGCCGCCCCCGCCAAGGGGGAGCAGGAGAAGCTCAAGGACCGCGCCAAGGACGTGAAGGACGCCGTCGCCAAGGCGACCAAGGATCCGATGTCCAGCGACCCGCAGCTCTCGGCGGCGCTGCTGCTGCTGCGGATGCAGTTGGTCGGGGCGCAGCTCTAACGCCTGCCGCGCGCGGCTGCCCGGATGACGCGACGGACTCATCGCCAAGGCCTCTCCTGCCCGTCTCGGGGCGGAGAGGCCTTTGCCTTTGGCGGCGCGTTGCCCGCCCGGCCGCGCCGTACTACCTTGCCCGAGGACGCGTGTCTGACGCGGAAGGAGTCTCGGATGGTCGGGCGAGCGGCGGCTAACTTGATCCTGATCTCGATCGCGTGCGCCGCGCTCGCACTCGCGGTGCCGGCGGCGCTGGCGCAGCCCGCCGCAACCGCGCCCCCCGCTTCTTCGCCGGCCACCACTGCGGCGACGACGACCCGCAGCGCGACCGCCCCGGCGAGCACGCGCCCCATCGCCGTCGACCATTCTTCGCCAAAGCTTGCGCTGCGCAGCTTCGCGATGGCGCTGGACGCCGGCGACCGGGCGGCGGTGCTGGAGTTGCTCCAGGCGGACACGCCGCACGAGCGCAAGCTCGCCGGTGCCGCCGCCGACCTCGCCGGCGCCACCGCGGACCTCCGCCGCGCCGCCGTCACCGCGTTCGGAGAGCAGACCTCGCGCGCCCTCGGCGTCGACCCCGCCGCCGCCGTCGAATCCGTCGCCCGCATTGATAAAGCCACTGAGTCGCTCGACAAAGAGAAGGGCCGCGCCGAGGTGCGCACCGCGGAGCTCGAGGGCCCGCCGCTGGTGCTGCTGCGCGACGCGGACGGACGCTGGCGGCTGCCGGTGTCGGAGCTGGTGAAGGACGTGCAAGCGGCCGATGTCGACCGCACCGTCGCCGACATGGCCCGACAGACGAAGTTGATGCGCGACCTCGCCGACGAGGTGTCGCGCGGCGCCTACGCCACCGCCTCGGCCGCCCGGCAAGCGCTCGACAAGCGCATCCTCCAGGACGCGATGCCGCAACTCGGTCCCGCCACCACGCCCGCGCCCGCGGCCGCCGCCGCGACAGCCCCCGCCCGGCCTGGCGCCATGAAACCGTGAGCAGTGGCTTGAGCGCGTTCCGACCGAGCGTGTGAGGCCGGCGCTTCGCTCCGCCGCAAGCGCCATCGACCGCTGAGACACGCATCGATGCAGCGCCCGGCGACAGGTGTTACCGCATCGGCGGCCGCCGATGGCATCCCGTTCGCTCATGCAGCGGATCAAGCGAATCGCCGTCGCCAGCGTCGCCGTCGCCATCGCCGCACTCGCGTGCGTCGCCGGCGTCGGTTGCCGCCGCGGCGGGGCGAAGCAGGAGGCGAGCACCATGCCGACCGAGCAAGCTACCGAATTTTCTCTCGACGCCTACCAGTGGGACCGCCGCCCGCTACTGCTGTTCGCGCCCCACGTCGGCGACGCAGCATACCGCCGGCAAAAGGATTTGCTCGATCCCGCCGCCGCCGAGCTGGCGGACCGCGCGGTGCTGATGATCGAGGTGATCGGCGACCAGGCGTCCGCCGACGGCGTCGGCGTCTCAACCCGCGCCGCCTCCAAGCTCCGCCAGCAGTTCGGCCCGCGGGGCGCGGGTGGCGGGATGCTGCTGATCCTCGTCGGCAAGGACGGCACCGAAAAGCTGCGCTCTGACACGCCGGTCGAGGCGCGCGCGATCCTGGACCTCATTGATTCGATGCCGATGCGGCAGCAGGAGCAGCGCCCCAACTGAAGCGGCGCGCGATTCGGTGTGGGCACAGGCACGCCCATAGCGATTCTGGCGGCAGGCCGGCTCGGGCGGGTAGGATGAGGCGGTCATTCCACCCACACCAATGGAGGCGACCGCCCATGCCAGCGCAGCCACTGCAAGCCCTCGTCCCTTACCTGACCGTCTCGCCCGCAGCGCAGGCGATAGACTTTTACAAGCGCGCGTTCGGCCTGGAGGAGGTCGCGCGGCTGATGACGCCCGACGGCAAGGTGATGCACGCGCAGATGCGGCTGGGCGGGGCGGACCTGTACCTCGCTGACCAGTTCGACATGCCCGGCGCCGACACCTGCCAAACCCCGGCCGCGCTCGGCGGGACGACGACCACCATTCACCTCAACACGCCCGACGTCGACGCGGCCTTCGCGCGCGCCACGGGCGCCGGCGCGACGCCCGCCATGCCGCCGGCGGACATGTTCTGGGGCGACCGTTACGCGACCGTCATCGATCCGTTCGGCCACCACTGGTCAATGACGTCGCCGAAGGAGGCGGTGCCCCCCGAAGAGATGCAGCGACGCGTGGCCGCGATGTTCGCCAGTGGCTCGCAGCAAGCGTAGTCGTCAGCGCAGGCGCTCAACGCTTCACGCGCGCGGGCTTGCGCTGGAACGGCCCTGCCGCCACGCGCGCGGGTGGAGGGAAAAGACGGCTCCCGCGCTCGCCGCATCGACCGTTGCCCGCGCGCGGCGCTACTGGCGGCGCGGCCAGAGCGTGTCGGTGAAGTCGGTGAACTTGGCCCAGTCGAAGGCCGTCAGGTCGTGACCGCCGGCGCGCATGTGGTAGCCGCGGTTGCCGACGATCAACTGTTCGCCGGTATCCGGCATCGTCGATTCGCTCACCGGCGGCTGGTCGAACAGGCCGTACACGGGCGACGCCGCCGCCAGGGCAAGGTAGCAGCCGCGCGGGTCGAGCCAGAGGTCCTGGCTGCCGCCGGCCATGTAGACGGCGCGGGGGGCGACCAGCGCGACCAGCGCGTGCTGGTCGAAGGGCAGGTCGTCCTCGCGATCGTCATACCGTTTGAAGTTGTCACAGAACCAGTGGGGGAAGCGGGCGTTGATCATGCCGATGCGCTCGCCGAAGCGTCGGCGGGCAATGGCGGGGCCGCCGCAACCGGCGGCGTTGGGGAAGACGGCGGCGAAGCGCTCGTCCTCCGCCGCCGCCCACAGCGCCGCCTTCCCGCCGCGCGAGTGGCCGACGATCGCCACGCGCTTCGCGTCCACCTTTGGGTCGGTCTCGAGGTAGTCCAGCGCGCGGCTGGCGCCCCAGCCCCACGCCGCCACCGCCGCCCACGCGTCGCGAGCGGGGGCTGGACGGGTTGTCGCCCCCGCACCGCCCAAGCCGCCGCCGCCCGATTCGCCGCCGCCGCCCGCACCACCGCCCGATCCGCCCGCGGTTGCGTGGTTCTCGTACAGCCGGATGACGCCCTCGCGGAAGCGGTCCTTGTCGTCGGGCGCGACGTCGCCGGTATAGAACGCCGCCGTGCCGTAGCCGCGGGCGATGATCTGCTTCACCGGCCAAAAGCCGGATGTTTCCACCTCTTTCGCCGGTCGCGTGGTGACGCGCCAGCGGTTGTCGATGAACAGGAAGAACGGCGCCGGCTCCTTCATCGCGTTGGGCGTGAAAGTGAGCAAATCGAACGCGTGCTCCTTGCCGTCGCGGGCGACGCGGATCGAAACGTGCCGGCGGGTGGCCGCGCCGCCGAGGGCGTTGCGATCTTCCGCCAGCACGTCGAACTTCAAGTCCTGCGGCTTGTCGGGCCGGCGGCCGTACATCTGCGAGCGGAACAGCTCCATCAGCTCCGCCCGCCGCTGGGGCCACTGCTGGCGCGTGGCGACCTTGCTGCCGTCGCGCGAGGTCAGCACGTCGGGCAACGTGTACGCCGGCACCTTCGCCTCGTCATATAGCACGCCCGGCCGCGAGTGCGAGAGCCGCGCGACGACCGCCGGATCGGCTTGCCAGTCGCCCGCCGACCGGGTCGCCGCGATGGCGGGCGGGCTATCGGCCGTTGCGGCGGCCACCGCCGCCGTCGCACCGCTCACCGTTGCCGCGCCGGGATTGCGGGCGGCACTTTGCGATGCCGCCGCGCCGCTGTCGCCTGATGCCGCAGCGGCCGGCGCGGGGGTGGTGGGGGCAGCCGTCTTATCCCATCCGACCGGCTGCGTCCACGCCTGCTTCTTCTGCCCGGGGTACGACGAATTCTCGTGCCCCCGGCTCGACGTGATCACCGCCCGCACGTACAGCTCGTCGCCGGTGAGCTTGCAGGTCGGCTTCAGGCCCTCGGCGGTCGCGAGCGTCTTGCCGACATCGTCGGAGTAACGCTGCGTGACGCGCTGCGTCGTCGGGACCGGCCGGCCGGTCACGTCGGCGCCCTTGGGCGTGCCGACGAAGCGCGTGGTGAAGGTCGCGTCGCCGTCGGGCTCGATGTCGATCGACAGCTCGCGAGCTTGCGCGTCGAAGCGAACGTCGCGCAGCACGACGCCGGTCGTCGCGTAGAAGTCGCCCGCGCGCATCGCGCCGATGAGCGACTCCGGCGTCAGGTGGGCCGCCCGCACCATCACCCACCCGCGGCCGGACGTCGAACGTTGCATGCCGGGCGCGTGATAATGATGGCTGTCATCGGTCGCCAGCCCGAACAGCGGCGGGGCAGTGAGCTTCCGCATCCGCAGGGCGTTGGCGATGTCCCACATTTTCTCGATCGACGGGTGCTCGGCATCGCCGAGCTGGTTGACCAGCGGGTGGCCGTTGAAGACCTCGAAGAAGTGATCGGAGACGGCGTGGGCGAGGTCCTCGGCGGTGACGGCCCACTGGAAGTTCGGGTGGTTCAGGTGCGGCAGGACCGGCTGCCCCGTCCTCGCCGCCTGCGCGAGCGCGGCGCGGAAGTTGTTCTCGATCGTCTCCGAGACGCTGCGGCCCTGCTGCGGGGCGATCGCCTCCAGCACGTTCGCCACGTTGACGTGGATCGGCGATTGCTCGAAGCGGTCGCTGATCTCCTCGGATTGGATCAGGAGGAACCGGCCGCGCTCCTCGAGCAGGTGGCGGAACTCGCCGAGCGGCTTGAGGCGGACCTCGCGCGGCGAGCCCTCGCCGCCCTGGCCGCGCGTCTCGACCCACGCGCGGCCGAAGCGGGCGAGGTACTTCTCCATCGCCGCCTTTCCGCCGCGCCGCTCGACGTTGACGAGCGGCATCCACCGCTGCCCCTGGCTCAGCACGTTGTGATCGGACAGGGCGAGGAAGTGATATCCCTTCTCGCGGTACCACTCCGCCACCATCTCCGGAAAATCGTCGCCGTCGCTCCAGAGCGTGTGCGCGTGCAGATTACCCTTCCACCACCGCGGCTGCGCGTCAGCCGGGATCGGCGCGCTATCGGCCGCGCGGGTGGAACTGGCGGGAGTCAACGACACGAGCAGGAGGACGATGGACGCAATGAAGTGGTGGCGCATGTGAAACGGAAGGTTCCGTCATCCGGCGCCCGTTCGCAAGCGACGCGGGGCGCGTCCGCGATCGCCTCAGCGCAAGGAAACGTACACCATCACGATCAGCAGCGAGAGGAACGGCACGCAGCCGACGAGCAGTCCCCACCACGGGTGGCCGCTGAAGGCAACCCATCCCGCCGCGACGGTGCACGCCAGGCCGGCGATGCCGAACACGATCATCATGTTGCGCAGGAAGGCGATCTGCTCGGGCCTGGAGTTGGGCATCCCGGCGAAGAACGTCGTCACCCAGAACAGCGTGCCGAGCAGGCTCAGAAGGATCGAGACGACGGCGATGAAGCTGAGGGCGACTTTGTGCATCTGTCACCGCCGCGCGCGGGCCGTCAGGCGGGCCGTGCATCGGCCGGCTCCTGGTCGCGATCTCGCGCCGCCGGCGCAGCGGTGTCAGAGACGACGGCCCCGGCCGCCCCAGCGCGTTCACGGCTGGAACCATTGATCGCCGGTGTCTGCGCCGCAACGGAGTAGGGCACCACGTTCCGCCGCGAGTTCGCGGTGATCAGCTCCGCCAGAAAGCCGATCGACAGCAGTTGCGCCCCGAGCAGCAGCGCGCCCAGCGAGTAGAGCACCGCCGGCCGCTGGTGCAGCGGGATCCAGTCCGGCCCGCCGATCAGCATGCGCAGGACCCAGTAGATGCCGAGGTACGTCATGCCCGCGGCGCCGAGGAGGAAGCAGATCAGCCCGAGCGTGCCGAGCAGGTGCAGCGGGCGCTGGCCGAAGCCGGTGAGGAAGTAGACGGTGAGCAGGTCGAGAAACCCTTTGACGAACCGCCGCACGCCGTACTTCGACCGCCCGGCCGTGCGCGGGCGGTGGTTGATCTCGATCTCGCCGACGCTCCAACCGCGCGCCGCCGCCAGCACCGGGACGAAGCGGTGAAGCTCGCCGTAAAGCTGCACCTCGGAAAAGATCTCGCGGCGGTAGCACTTGAACCCGCAGTTGTGGTCGTGCAGGTGTACGCCGGTCAGGCGGCTCACCAGCGCATTGAAGATGCGGCTGGGCCAGACCTTGTGGATCGGGTCGTGCCGCACGCGCTTCCAGCCGCTGATCACCTCGATGCCCTTGTCCATCTCGGCCAGGAAGCGGGGGATCTCGCGCGGATCGTCCTGGAGGTCGGCGTCGAGGGTGAAGACCACATCGTGCGTCGCCGCGTCGAACCCCGCGCTGAGGGCGGCGGCCTTGCCAAAGTTGCGGCGGAAGCGGATCCCGCGCACGCGCGGGTCGCCGGCGGCGATCTGCTCGATCAGCCGCCACGAGCCGTCGGTCGAGCCGTCGTCGACGAAGATCACTTCCAGGTCGTAGTTCTCCGCGCGGGCGACGTCGTCCAACTCGCGGTAGAGCTGCGCGAGGCTCTCGACCTCGTCCATCAGCGGGATGACCGCCGAGATGCTGCGCCGCGATGCGGACAAGGCGGGTGACGCGGCTCCCGGGCTGCCGTCCACCGCCACGTAAATCGGAAGATGTTGCTTGTCGCGTGCGGGCATCAGGGGTTCACCATCGCAGCGGCGCCGCCGCCGTTGGCGCGGCGGCGGCCGAGGACCACCAGCGTACCCTCGCGCGCGAAGTACGGCACGCTCGCCAGCCGCTCCACGTCCGCCGGCAGCTTCGGGCGAAGCTCCTCGTAGCGGTCGGCGGTGGTGATGAGGAACGTGTCGCGGCCGCTCTCGACGAAGCGCTCGGCCTCGTCCAGCTCACGCTTCGGGATCTCGTAGATCGGCCGGTCGAGATAGTAGACCCAGCTCGGCTCGAGGCGCCCGAACGACCCGACGCGCGGCGCGGGGCTGTTGGAGCGGATCGCCTGGAGCAGGACGTCGCTCTTCTGGTAGCGGTCGATCGTCGGTGCGCCGATGGCGTACATCGCCAGCACCAGCAGCCCGGCGGTGGCGACCATGCAGAAGGCAGCGTGCGTCCGCCGCTGCCGCTCCGCCAGCGCGGCGCACGCGATACCGCCAACCACCGGGATCAACCCGCCGACCGCCAGCCACCGCGCTCCGCCGAGCATCAGGTGGGCGGCGACGGCGATGCCAAGGGCGAGGCACGCGCCGATGGCCGACAGCGTCCAGAACGTCAGCCGCGGGCGCAGCTCGTCGGGCAGCGGCAGGCGGCGCGTCCAGCGGTCCACGTACCCGCCCGCCAGCAGCGCCAGCGCGGGGTACATCGGCGTCACGTACGACGGCAGCTTGGTGCGCGCCAGGGTGAAGATGCCGACGTAAACGCACGCCCAGCAGGCGAGGAAGAGGAACCCCGGCCGCGCCGGCTCGTCGCGCCGCCGCGACCAGCGCACGACCGACACCGCGACCGCGCCGAGCAGGATCGTCCACGGGAAGAACCCGATCGCCACCGCCACCGGATAGAACCAGAACCCGCCGCCGTGCCCTTCCATCGGCTGCGACGCGCGCCCGAGGTTGTGCTCGAGGAAGAAGCCGCGCAACCACGCGCCGTCCGTGCGCACGCCCACCCACACGTACCACGGGACGGCGATCAGCGCCAGCATGAGCAGCGCCGTCAGCGGCCGCATCGACCACGCCGTGCGCGCGAAGTGCAGCGGCGCGAACGGCCGCAGCGCCCGGCGGGCGATCTCGAGCCAGCGCCTCCCGCCGCGCAGGTGATCCGGCAGCGGCGGGGGGGCCGGCAGGCGGACGATCAGCAGGAACATCCCGATCACGAACGTCGGCAGCGCCATCCCCACCGGCCCCTTGGCCAGCGTCGCCACCGCCATCACCGCGTACATCAGCGCGACGATCCACCAGCGCCGGGGGAAGAAGGAGTCGGACGACGCGTCAACGGCGGTCGTCGCCGCCGCTGCCACACCCGGCGGTGGTGTCAATTCATCCGACCCGACCTCGTTCTCCCCTTCGCTCGGCTTTGGGAACGCCCCCAGGACGTACACGAGCATGGAGAGCGTCGCGAAGAAGATGAGAGACCCGTCCGGCGTGGCGGCGCGGTGGACGAGGGCGAACATCACGCACGTTGCCAGCATCAGCGCCGACCACATCCCCGCCCGCGCGCCGAACAGCCGCCGGCCGATCAGGTAGGTGACCAGCACGCTCCCGACGCCAAGCATGGCCGACGGAAAGCGGGCGGCGAACTCGCTCTGCCCAAAGGTGGCGTACGACGCCATCATGAACCAGTAGAGCAGCACCGGCTTGTGCGTGCGCAGCTCGGCGTTGAAGACCGGCACGACCCAATCCCCGCGCTCGAGCATCTCCGCGGCGCAGCCAGCGTTGCGCGGCTCGTCGCGGTCCCACAGCCGCGCGCCGCCAAGGTTCGTGAAGAACGCGACGCCCGCGACGACCGCGAGCAGGAGGAGGTGTCGAAGGGTCTGGTGCATCAGGAGTCGATCATCTGCGCTGCGTCCACGCCGCCAACCGCCCAAACCGATGCCGCCGGCCACCGCCGGCATCGTCGTCGTCGTCGGCAACGGCGGGGCGAGAGTATAAGAAAACCGGCGTGGTCCCTGTAGGTGACCACGCCGGTTTTCTCTTGATCGGTCAGCTTCTGCCGCGGGGTTTAGCATTCCCGCCCGCCCGAGAGGAACCCTTTGAGCTCGCGGGCAAAGCAAGGACTTCAGTGCCCCACGCTCCCAGGCAGGAACCCCTCAAGCTTGCGGGCGCGGACCGGGTGTTGGAGCTTGCGGATGGCCTTTGCCTCGACCTGGCGGACGCGCTCGCGGGTTACCTTGAAGATGCGGCCGACCTCTTCCAGCGTGTAGGTGTACCCGTCGCCGATGCCGTAGCGCAGCTTGATGATCTCGCGCTCGCGGTAGGTCAGCGTCTTGAGGACCTGCTCGATCTTGTCCTTGAGCATCTCCTGCGTGGCCGACTCGACGGGGTTGTCCGCCTTCTCGTCCTCGATGAAGTCGCCGAAGTAGCTGTCCTCCGATTCGCCGACCGGTCGGTCGAGGCTGATCGGGTGGCGGCTGATCTTCAGCACGCGGCGCGTCTCGCTGACGCTCATCTTGGCGCGCTTGGCGATCTCCTCGATGGTCGGCTCGCGCCCCAGCTCCTGCATCAGCGCCTTGGAGATGTTGCGCAGCTTGCTCATCGTCTCGATCATGTGCACCGGGATGCGGATGGTGCGGGCGTGATCGGCGATGGCGCGCGTAATGGCCTGGCGGATCCACCACGTGGCGTAGGTGCTGAACTTGTACCCGCGGCGGTACTCGTACTTGTCGACCGCGCGCATCAGGCCCGTGTTGCCCTCCTGGATGATGTCCAGGAAGCTCAGCCCGCGGTTGCGGTACTTCTTGGCGATCGAGACCACCAGCCGCAGGTTGCCGCCGGACAGCTTGCGCTTGGCGTCCTCGTACTTGTTGAAGATCTTGCGGACCTGCACCACCCGCTTGTGCAGCGACTGGGCATCCTCGAGCACCAGGTCTTCCAGCCCCGCCAGCTCTTCCTGGCAGACCTCGAGGTCCTCGCCCGGGTCCTTCACCTTCTTGAGCTCTTCGATCCGCTGCTCCAGCTCGATCATCTTGGTGCTGATCGACGAGAGCTTCTTGTGCAGCGGCGCCACCTTGCTGGTGCGCAGCGAGAGCTCTTCCAGGAGCTTGACGCAGCGGCGGCGGCGGCGGCGGATGGCCAGGATCAGGTCCGCCAACTGCTGCTTGTTCTTCAGGTCGCGCAGCATGCCCCACTCGTCGCGGTTGCGCGAGAGCATCTTGCGGCACGATTCGAGGTTGGTGGGGATGCGCTGCCCGATGGTCCCCTTGTCCGCCTGGTCCTCGGCGGTGGAGATCTTCATCGTGCGGTCGAACGGCAGGTCGCCGTCGTCCACCTGCTGGAGGATGTCCACCGCCGCCTGGAGGCAGTAGTCCGATTCCAGCACCTTGGAGCGGAAGATCTTGCGGGTGATCTCGATCTTCTTGGCCAGCGCGATTTCCTGCTCGCGGGTGAGCAGGGGGATCTCACCCATCTGGGTGAGGTACATGCGGACCGGGTCGTCGATGCGCTTGGTGGCGGCCTCGGCGATCTCCTCGTCCAGATTGAGGTCGATCTCCTCGCCGTCGACGTCCTCGACGACGATCTCCTCGGGCTCGGGCTGCTTGCCCTTCTTCCCGTCCGCCTGCGGCTTGCCGGGCTTGGCCTTGGGCTGCTTGATGAATTCGCCGATGTCCTGCTCGTCGATCAGCTTGATGCCCATCTCGTCGATGCGCATCAGGAGCGAGTCGAGCTTGTCGGGCGAGACGACCTCGTCGGGGAGCTTCTCGTTCAGCTCCTCGTAGGTGAGGAACCCACGGGTGGTCCCCAGCTCCAGCAGGATCCGCACCCGGTTGTCCGCCTCCTCCATGGAGCCGGAACCGATCAGGGGCGTTTCGATGACGCTTGCTTCCTTCATACCAACATCTGACCATTCCCCGCGTCGTGCGGGCTTCAGAGCGAC
This sequence comes from Tepidisphaeraceae bacterium, assembly GCA_035634055.1. Lineage (GTDB taxonomy): Bacteria > Planctomycetota > Phycisphaerae > Tepidisphaerales > Tepidisphaeraceae > JAICTV01. Next base: position 18,561 of record DASQDR010000265.1, read on the forward strand.
GGAAACTCAGGGCCAAGGATCTCGGCGCTATTGCCGATCCCTGTAACGCGAGCCACTCCGTTGCCGACGTTTCGTTCTTTTCGGTCGCCCGAGGCGTGGCACCGGGGGACGCAACCACCGGCGCGGGGGCCTCAAACGAGCTTCAGGACGTTTCAGGAACCGACGCGCCGAAGGTCCGGGTGGCGGGCCTGTTCCTGGAGTTTCTTGAGCAGGGAAACTTCGTCCTGCTCCCCCAGTTGACCTTCTGTACGACGCAACCGGGCGACTAGTTTTTGTTCCTCGCGCCGGCGTCGGACCTCTTCCAAGTGTAGGACCGCATCCCGCAGCGTGTCGTCAAGGCTCCCGAGTTGTTCCTTCAGCGCCTCGACTTCTTCCACCACGCCGATCGCCAGCTCGGTCAGTTCCGCGCCGCTGAGGAGGCTGAGGAACTCATTAAATACGGGCTCTCCCTCGTCCCGTTGATGCTGCCAAAACACGTCGGCCAGCGTGCGCCGCGTCGGGTCGGTGAAATCTTCCACGTGCACGGTGCGCTGCACGTCGTTCCACTTCCCGGGCTGCACCAGCAGGATCCCGAGGATCTGCCGCTCGGCGCGGTCCTGCGCGGTCAATGGCCCACGGCGGACCGGAGCTTTGTTCGTCGGCTCACTCACCGCCGCGCCTTGAACCGCTCGGGGCCTGGCCGGTGCGGACGCTCGGGTTCTTCCAAACTTCCGGTGGAGCTCGTCCACCGGAATTTCCGTCAACCGGCTCACGCGCGACAGCGCCTGGCCCCATCGCAGCGAATCGACCGGCCCCGACCCGCGCGCCGACGCCAGCAGCGACAGGTATTCGCCGACCGCTTTCTGCCGCCCGGTCAGGTCATCGCTGGCACGGAACTGCCGGTCGAGCTGCCTCCACTTGAACGTCAGCGCGTCCGACGCCGCCGCCAGCACCTTCTCGAACGCCTCGGCGCCCTGCTCGAGCAGGAACTCGTCCGGGTCGACGCCGTCGGGCATGGCGGCGATGGCGATCTCCACCGGCTGGGTCAAAAACAGCTCGACCGCCCGGTTGACGGCGGTGTCGCCGGCGGTGTCGGCGTCGAACAGCAGGACGATCCGGTCGGCAAACCGCCGAAGCACCGTCACGTGCTGCTCGGTCATGGCCGTCCCCAGGATCGACACCACGTTGGACGCCCCGAACTGGTGCGCCATCACCACGTCGGTGTACCCCTCGACCACCGCGACGGTGCGGGTCTCGACCACCCGCTGCCGCGCCAGGTCCAGCCCGAAGACCGACCGGCTCTTGGAGAACAGCGGCGTCTCGGGACTGTTGAGGTACTTGGCCGGATCTTCCGAACCGGGCATCACCCGCCCGCCGAAGGCGATCACCCGACCGTTCTCGTCGCGGATGGGGAACATCACGCGGTTGCGGAAGGTGTCGTAGTACCCGTCGCCGCCCTGTCGCGGCTTGACCAGCCCCGCCAGCGCGAGCACCTGCGGCGGGACCTTGCGCAGCAGCGGGCTGCGGAGCAGCGTGTCCCACGCATCGGGGGCGAAGCCGACCTGGAACCGCTGGACCGACGCGGCGTCGAAGCCGCGGGTCTCGAGGTACTTCCGGGCCGGCAGGCCGCGCTGCGGGTCGGCCAGCATCTTTTCAAAGAGCGCGCAAGCCGCCGAGCAAGCTTCCAGCAGTTGCTGGCGCTCGCCCGCCTTCTCGCGGGAGTTGCCGCCGCCGCCGCCGTGGCGGGGCATCTCCAGCCCGGCCATCTCGCCGAGCGTGCGCAGCGCGTCGATGAACTCGACGCGGTCGCGCTTGATCACGAAGTCGATCGCATTGCCCCCCGCCTTGCACCCGTAGCAGTGGAAGAACTGCTTCGAAGGGCTGACGTGAAACGACGGCGTCTTCTCCTGGTGGAACGGGCACAGACCGACGAAATCCTTGCCGCGCCGCTTGAGCGAGACGCTTTGTCCGATCAGGTCGACAATGTCGATCGCCTGAAGGACCTGCGCCTTGAAATCCGTGCCCGAAGCGTTCGACCCGTTCACGTGACGTCCCCTGGGTCAAAGGCCCGGCCGATCGCTCACCGGCCATACACGGAAGAGACGCGCGCCTGCCGGCGGTGCGGCGACGGGACGGCGCACCACCACCCCGCTTGGCTTCGCCTAAATTGTTTCCCCTCAAGGGGTAAGGACACTTTTCCGGCCGCAGACGCGTTTGAAGTATATCACCGCTTCGTTAGGGGTCAAATAATGCGCGATCGGGTGACACCGCAACATCCGGCGGGGCAAGCGGTTAGAGGATGGGCACGCTAATGCTGCTCGACGTCGCCAGCCCGGGCGGGGCGGCGGAACCGGCGGCAGGCGGGCGGGGGAGGACGCGATTCCCTTACCCCACCCGTGCGCCGCGCGCCCGGCTGGGTCACTGTATAAAGGGGCGGATGAAGCGGTTCTCGTTCACGGTCGCCACTGAGGGCAACAGCGACATCGTTAACCTCAGCCCCGAGCTGGCCCGGCGGGTCGCCGAGTTCCGCGACGACGGGCTGCTCCACCTGTTCGTCGGCGGGAGCACCGCCGCGCTGACCACCCTGGAGTTCGAGCCGGGCCTGGTGAAGCACGACCTCCCGCAACTGTTCCAACGCCTGGCCCCCGACGACGCCCACTACGACCACGAGGCCACCTGGAACGACGACAACGGCCACAGCCACGCCCGCGCCGCGCTGCTCGGACCGGGGCTGACGGTGCCGATCTCCGCCGGGAAAATGCTTACCGGGGAGTGGCAGCAGGTGGTCCTCATCGACTTCGACACCCGCCCGCGCCGGCGGAACATCGTCTGCACCGTGGTCACCTGATCGATCGGCTCGACGGGTTGAGGATCACTCGGCCAACTCCGCCGTTGCGATCTGGCTTTTCACTATCGCCGCGACCTTCACGATGAAGTCCGTTTCTCGGGATTCGATGCGCTTGCGCACCGAGTCGACCGGAAACGCCATGGTGAGTGCGGCCTCGTGCCGGATCGCCCGCGCGACGCCGTCGTCGTCGGAGACGGTGACCCAGCGCATCCCAAGAGATCGAATCAAGTGTTCCCCGAGCGCCGCTCCCAGCGCATCGGCGACCTCGGCATCCGAAGTGCGGTCCTGCTCGTCCCCGTCGCTGAGCCAGCGCGCGAAAATGGTGTCCATGACGGCCGGGGTGAGGTCGGCCGCCGCGGTTGGAACGGAATAGCGCGTCGCCAACCTCTCTGCCCGGCGCAGCGATTCCTCCAGCCACTGCCGCTGTGAGATCCCGAAGTCCTCGATTCGTTGCGGCGCGGGATCGATGGTGGTGACGCGCGTGGCAAACGCGCCGGAGCCGGTTTCGATGAACTCCACCCGCTCGGAAAACTGGATCGACTCCAGCATGCGCGGCACCTGCTGGCGAAACCAGACCGCAACCGGCTCGCCGCGCGCGTTGACGTCGGTCGTCAGCGAGATGATCGCCGTCGACTCATCGGCGCCGATGTGCCAGAAGTCCATCTCGATCGGCACCCCCTCCTCGACGAACTGCTTGCGCTGCGAGAACGCCCGGTGGCGGCCGAACGGGATCAGCTCCTGTCCCGCTTCCTCCGCCTGCTCCCGAACGCGCGCCACGCCCCTCCCGGGCGAGATCGAGCCGTCCTTGGCGCGAAAGCTGATGAGGGACAGACGCAACGACACGACCGTCTGGCCGGGCGGGAACACCAGGACCGTGCCATTGGCTTGCTGCTCGTCGACGAGGTGCGACGGGATGTCGATGGTGGCCCCGTCACCGCCGAACTTGATCGTTCGGTAATCCGCGGGCACGCCGGGCTGCGCTGGCGTCCCCTGGTTCCTGCGGCGGCTGAACCAGCTCTTGAACCGCATCGGTCTCCCTCCTGACCCGTGAGCGCAAATAGACCCGCCCCGCTGAAGCAATCAGCGGGGCGGGTCGCTGGCACAAAGGCCGCGGGCGCGGGGATGGCGCGGCCGGCGATCACGCCATCGCGCGGCAGTGTTCTTCCAGGCGCTGGATCAGTTCCGTCGCCTCTTCCTGGCGCTCGCCGATCGCGCTGGTCCAGGTCAGGTTCTCGTTCCGCTGGACGGCGCGCTCGATCCGGCGGCAGGCGCTGATCACGGTGCTGTGGTTCCGCTTGCCCATGCGCATCCCGATCTCCGGGAAGCTTAGCTTGGCGGTCTTGCGGACGAGGAACATCGCCACGCTTCGCGCCAGGCTGATGGTCCGCTGCCGCCGGCCGGACATGAGGTCCTTGTGCTCCAGGCCGAAGTAGTTGCAGACCGACTGGAGGATGTTCTCCGGCTTCACCGGCGCCACGAGCTGGCGATCGAGGTCGCCGAGCGCCGCCTGCGCCGTCTCGACGTCCGCGGTCCGGCCGGTGAGGTTCGTCTCCAGCGCGATGCGCTGAACCGCCCCTTCCAGCTCGCGGACGTTCTGCGTCACCCGCCGGGCGATCCAGGCGACCACCTCTTCCGAGAGCATCAGCTTCTGACGCAGCGACAGCGAGCGGAGGATCTCGCAGCGGGTCGCGTAGTTCGGCGGGTCGATGCGCACGACCATCCCGCTGACGAAACGGTTGACTAGCGACTCGCCGAACTCCTCGATCATCTTCGGGTGGTTGTCCGACGCCATCACCACCTGCCGGCCCATCGCTTCGATGGAGTTGAAGGTGTGCAGGAACTCTTCCTGCGTCGCCTTCTTGCCGGCGATGAAGTGGACGTCGTCGATGACCAGCAAGTCGAGGTCGCGCACCTTCCGGCGGAAGGCGTCGAGCTTGTTGGTCCGCAGCGCGGTGAGGAACTCGTTGGTGAACTCCTCGCCCGTCAGGTACATCCACCGCTTGGTCGGGTGGTGGTCGATGAACTTGCGGCACAGGCCCTGCAAGAGGTGGGTCTTGCCCAGCCCGCAGTTGCCGTGGATGAACAGCGGGTTGTACTGCGCGCCGGGGAACTCCGCGACGTAGCAGGCGGCGTTGTAGGCGAGCTGGTTGCTCTGGCCGACGACGTAGCTGTCGATGTCGTGCCGCAGGCGCGTGCGGGTGGAGAAGTTGGCGGACGGCTGCTCGATGCCGGCGGCGATGCTGGGGGGCGTGGATCGCATGATCGCTGCCGCCGCCGACGCCATGACCGGCGCGGTCCTCACCGTCGTCATCGCCTCGCCCGTGCTGCCCGCGGCGCCGCTGGCGCCTTTCTTCACCTTCACCTCGACCGATGGCGCCGCGTGCAGCGGGACGGCGTTGGCGGGGACGCCCGGCACCTCGAACAACTGCGGCACCACGCTGAAGCGCACCGGGAGCGAGCACCCCAGCACCTCGTGGGCCGCCTCCTGGATCGGGCGCTTGAAGTGCGTGCCGATCCACTCGCTGATGAAATCGTTGGGGACGGCGATCTCCAGGCCGTCGTGCTTGAGGTCGAGCCTCGTGGAATTGTTGAACCAAACGTGGAAACGCTGCTGGCCCACCCGCTGTGCGATCGCGTCGGCCAGCCGCGCCAACTGCGGATCGTGTGCAGTGATGCAACTCACTCGGATTCTCCTTCCGTTCCTTCGGATCCCCGAACTCGTCCCGGTAGCGGCGAGCGGCGGCGGCGGGCGGTGGGTCCGGGACCGGAAGGGCGGGCGCGGCTCGGCCCCGCGCGGCCGCCGCGACGATGCGGGCGGGCGTCGGGTTGAGAGCGAGTGGCGCGCGGTGCCCCGTGCGGACGGACGGCCTGCTGCTGCGGCTGCCGGTTCGGCTTTCTGCAATCCACGCCCGACCCGCGCCCCTCCGAGAGCGGCGGCCCGACGTGGCACGACACCCGCCAAGCGCGGCCGGCACGACGGGTCACTCCGGCGTGCACGAGCGCGGCATTTCCCCGGCGGGGGAGGCGTCCTGCCTGCGATGCAAGTTCGTCCGTGAAAGAGGAATCGCGTCCTGCGATGTGTCCAAGCGGCTGAGGCGGTACGTCCCACGCGCGATGCTTCGTTGCCCGACTGCGGTTCCCCCCCGGAATCCCTGCCGCCCGTCGCGCGTCCCGCTCAGCCCTGTCATCCGTGATCTACGACGGGCGAGAAGATAGTCCCGCCCCCCAGTACTGACAAGCACGACTTTACCGGAATTTCCACCAACACTCTCGCAACCATCGGCTCCGCGGGGCATCGCGGGCGCGGAAAAATAGTTATCAACGCGCCGTGCACGAATTTACCGGACCTGTGGACGAAACGTGGAGAAAACGGTGGGGGAAAATCCATTTGCGCGAGCGGTGTGCTCGCGGTGAGCAGCGGGCGCGCGTGAGCGCTTGATTGGCATCAAGGGTTGGCGCCGGCGCGAGAAGCGGACCGGGTCTGGCACCCGCGCGGTGGTCAACTTGATGATCGGTCCGAGGAGATGGAGCGTGTGAAGACGCCGGACCTGAGCGACGCGAAGGTCCGGATGTCTTGGGATCGCGACGAGGGCGCGGGCGCGGATGACGACGCCGGACGTGAGCGACTGGGAGGTCCGGGTGTTTGCGATCGAAACGCGCACGGCGCGCTTCTCGGGTCACGAGCCGGACCCGCGCTTTGAGGCGCGGGTCCGGTGGGGTGACGAGATCCGGCTCTTCGCTTCGCTCAGAACCGGCGTGATGGAGAGCGATCGGGTGCGCCGATCGAGTTACTGTCCTCCGCCGCCCGCGCCGCCGCCCGAGGCGCCGCCGCCGGACGTTCCGCCGCCGCTGACACCACCCCCCGAGGCGCCGCCGCCGGACGTTCCGCCGCCGCTGGTGCCGCCGCCGGAGCCGAAGCCGCCGGAGGGGGTGCCGGTTCCGGTGCCGGCGGAGCCGACGCCCGAGCCGGCCGAGCCGCTGCTGGAGGAGCCGCCGGTGCCGGTGGCATTGCCGGACGTCCCGCCGCCGGCGGAGCCGGTTCCGGTGCCGGGCGATCCGGTGCCGCTGCCGGGCGATCCGGTGCCGACGCCGGCCGACCCGCTGGAACTGGTCCCGCCGGTGCCGCTGGTTCCGCGCCCGGACGAGCCGGTGCCGGAGGCGCTGCTGCCGGAGGCGCCTGGG
>DASQDR010000266.1:0-19680 GCA_035634055.1 Tepidisphaeraceae bacterium
GCCCCAGCCAGCGTCTTGACGGACGAACCCCCGCCCCTAGAATGTCGTCCGACAATTTCAAATGCGGCCCGGGGCGATGGTCTAACGGGATGACGGCTGAATCGCATTCAGCAAATCGGGGTTCGATTCCCCGTCGCTCCACTTAAAACCCCAGCTTTTGCTGGGGTCTTTTCATTGCAGAAAGTGATTTCGGGCGCAATTTCGTGCGCGGGGGAACAACGTTCCCGACTCCGTCCGCGCCGCAGAAGAGGCGTGCTGAAATGCACGCGGTTGGACCACCACCGCCAGACGCGCACGAGCAGACGATCGGGAGGGATCGCCCAAAGCTCAAGGCGAGGGTCGGCGTCGCGAGGAGGTTCAGTTCAGCACATCCGCGACGGCGCGTGCACCGCGGCGGTCAGCAGCCGAGATGTCCATTTCCAGCACAGCCAACTCTTGCCGGGCGCGGGACAGGGCAAGCGTGATCACTATGTCCTCCGCTGCGCTTGACGATGTTCGTCGCGCCCCACTTCGGGCAGACGGAACATCATCTCGTCGCTGAAGTCACTCCTCCCGTCACTGCTGTCGCAAAATTGAAGTTTAAATACGCAAAATCCCGTGGCCAGTGCGCGCGCAGGGGATATGTTACGTGCGGGAGCGTGAAGCCCTATCGGCTTCGATCCTTGACCACTCAGCTTGTGATGAGCGGATTTGTCAACCGTCGCTGATCTCATGATCCCATCGAAGATGCGGAGACGGCATCTCCCCGCACCGGCTGAAGATGTTCACGTCAACGGCTCGACAGGGGGAGCTACAGCCGAGAGTTGTTTACGGGCTGCTCAGGGCGCGTGCCGCGAGCTTCGTCACCTCGGTCAAGGTAGTCACATGAGCATGATGAACCGCCCAGTTTTACGTGCATTTACCTTGGTCGAGCTGCTTGTTGTCATCGGGATCATCGCGGTGCTCGTCGGCATCCTGCTGCCGACGCTGGCGAGGGCGCGGCAAGCCGCGAAGAACACGCAGGACCTGAACAACATCCGACAGGTCGCGATCGCCGTTCTCAATTATTCGATCGAGCAGAAAAAGATGCCTCAGGCGGATCCGGTGGGCAACGTGTCGCCGCTGCCCTGGATGGTCGCTTCGACATGGGACGTGCTGACGAAGAGTTATCGGGTACCGCGGGCGGCGTACGGCTGCAATTCGCTCGGCGACCAAGAGGGTTACTTGCGAACCAAAATTGGTCTGTACACGACCAATTGGAAAGGCGCCAACGCGATCATTGGATGGAACTATTGGAGCGGCCGTAATCCTCTGCCGCCGGGGTGGCCGCTTTCGAACGCGCGCAAGTATTACAACAAGCACACCAAGCAGCTTCTCCCCTACGCGCTTCCGCGCTCGTTTTCCGACAAGTCCGCCACCACGAAAGTGCTGTTGACCTGCATCAATTACAACGCCGCCGCGCCGGGGCTCGCGTGGGAGTCGATCCTGCCGCACGCGCAGCGCGGCGGCTCCGGCGTCTTCATCGTCGAGGCGGGAAAGACATGGAAGCCGTTCGACGGCATGCACGTGGCGTTGATGGATTGCTCGGCATCCTACGTCAAGTACGGGGACCTGACTTACATGGTCAATGCTTACGGCGATTACGCCTACCTTCCGCATCCGTAGGTTCCTTCGCCTCCGGCACGCTGGCAAGGAGCAACCGCCGTGCGGCACGCGTCCGAGGTTAAACAAGAAACGCCGGTTCAACCCCAGTTCAAGCGGATGGGCAAGACAGAGCTGATGGGGTTGCAACGGTTGAACACCAAATCGTTCGTTCACTAGTAACCGTTCACGGGAGAGACCATGCAGAGCCGACTTGATCGTCCGAAGACGCAGCGTCCCGCTCGCGAGCGCCAGTGGCGCGCCGCCCTCGTCGTCGCCGCCGCCGCCGGGGCCGTCGCTTCGCTGGCGCCCAGGCCGGCGCTGGCGGCCAGTGATGCGTGGGACGGGGAGGCCAGCGCCGTCTGGACCACCGGAACGAACTGGGTCACGAACCCCGCCGCGGCGCCGGGCTCCGGCGAAACCGCGACCTTCAGCGGCGCCGGCGGCGGGAACACCACCATCGACCTCGGGGGTGGCGTCACCATCAATGCCATCCTCTTCGACACCTCCAGCGCCGCCGCCTACACGATCGGGTCGGGTGCGGCCGGCAGCCAGACGCTGACCCTCAACAACGCCGGCGCGATCACGACGAACGCTGCGGTCGCGAACAGCCAGTTGATCAATGCGGCGCTGCTTCTCGGCACCGACGGAAGCGCCCAGACGTTCACCGTCACGAACAACAGCCTTGCGGGCCCGCTCTCGTTCGCCGGCGGCATCACCGGCTCGAGCGGCACCGGCGTCAAGACGTTCGCGGTCGGCGGCGCGGGGGCCGTCAACATCGGCGGCGTGATCGGCAACGGCACCACCGGCAGCGTCGCGTTCCGCAAGACCGGCCTGGGCACGGTGACGCTGAGCAACCAGAACACCTACACCGGCACCACGGTCGTGCAGGGGGGCGCGCTCAACCTCGATTTCGGTGCTGCCACCGCGCCGGTCAGCAACATGGTCAGTTCGTCCTCGGCCCTGACGCTGGGCGCGGCCGGCGGCGCGGGCGGCCGGTTGATCCTCACCGGAAAGGCCGCGACGGCCAACACCCAGACCTTCTCGAACCTGGCCCTGGGCGCCGGGGCGAACAAGATCACCCTGACGCCGGGCGCGTCGGGCGGCACGGCCGCACTGACCATCACCAACGCCGTCACCGTCCCCAGCGCGACCAACCACGGCACCATCCAGTACAGCACCTCCGGCACCACCACGCTCGCCGGCAACTTGAACGTTGCCACGTTTGGCGTCGCGACGACGGCATCGCTGTACGCGACGTACGGAACCGACGACTACGCGGCGACGGACGGGGCCGGCGTGGTGAAGGCGGCAACCTACGTCGACAGCCCGACCGGTGCGGGCAGTGACTTTACCCCGGTGTTCGCCGTCCAGAATATCGTCGGCGACATTACGCACCCCAACGTTGCCAACGACCCCCAGGCGCTGCGCTTCGCCGACACCACCGGGCGGACCGTCACCAACAACGACCCCAGCCTGTTCATGGCTGGGATTCTCGTCGCGTCCACGGCCGGCCCGTCCACCATCGATGGCACCGGAGCGATCAAGCAGTTCTCGAACACCGGCGACTTCTTCGTCTTCCAGAACAGCCCCAACGACTTCACGGTCAGCTCCAGCTTCGCCAACAACGCCAGCGGCCGAAACATGTCGCTGGTCAAGGCCGGCGCCGGCAAGATGATCCTGAGCGGAGCGAACTCCAACGGCGGCGGCACCTTCATCAACGAGGGCACGATCCAGGTCGGCAACGGCGGCGCCACCGGCAACCTGGGCACGGGCGGCGTCACCAACCAGGGCGCCCTGATCTACAACCGCACCGGCACGCTCGTCGACGCCAATGTCATCACCGGTCCCGGCACGGTCACGTTTGCCGGCCCGGGTGAAGTCCACTTTACCACCAACGCCAACACCTACACCGGCGCCACCAACGTCAACGCCGGCCTGCTCGGCATCACCCAGGCGAGCAACATCCCCAGCGCTTCGGTCGTGACGCTCAACGGCGGCGGCCTGAAGTTCCTGAACGCCTCCGCCATCGACCTCTCGGGCAAGACGATCGTCGTGGGCGCCGGCGGCGCCACCCTCGATACCAACGGCAAGACCGTCGGCCTCGGCACCGCGTCGCTCACCGGCAGCGGCGCGCTGGCGAAGAACGGCCTGGGCACGCTGACCATGCCATCCGGCGGCGCCTACACCGGCAACCTCACGATCAATGGCGGCACCGTCCTGGCCAACAACACCTTGAACGCCAGCAGCGTCACCGTGAACAGCGGCGGAACGATCGCCGGCACCGGCACGATCGCCAACGGCGCGACGCTCGCCTCCGGCGGGCGCGTGTCGCCGGGCAACGGCGGCGTGGGGACGCTCACGGTCGGCTCGCTCTCGCTCGGCGCGGGATCGCAACTCGACTACGACATCGCCGGCACGAGTTCGCTCGACCAAACGGTCGTCACCGCCAGCGGCGGACTGACGATCAACGGCGGCTCGCTGAACATCAACGGCGGCGCGACGCCGTTCACCGCCAACGGCATCTACAACCTGATCGGTTACACCGGCACCATCGGCGGCACCGGCGTCTCCGCGCTCAATGTCGGGTCGACCAGCGCGAACCTCGGGACCAATACCTACACCTTCGGCACTGCCGGCGGGTTCGTCACGCTCGTCGTCGGCAGCGCCGGCGCGGGCCCCACCTACTGGAACGCCGACGCGCCCGGCAACTGGAGCACCGGCCCGTGGACCGCCCCGACGCCCAACTCGGCCGGCGCTTTCGCCGCGTTCGGGGGTGGCGGCGCGATTATCACCGACAACCGCACCATCACCGTCGACGGCGCGTACACCGTCGGCACCCTCTCGTTCAACAACCCCACCTTCAGCTACACGCTGGCGCCCGGCACCGGCGCCGGCATCACGCTCGACGGCGCCACCTCGGCGGCCTTCGTCACCAATAGCGCCGGCAACCACGCCGTCCAGGTCCCGCTCACCATGACCAGCAACGGCGCCACGTTCGCCGTCACCAACCCCGCCGATACCCTGACCGTCTCCGGCGCCGTCGACGGTGGCGGCGCGGTGCTCACCAAGGTCGGCGCGGGCACGCTCCTCCTGAGCGGCAACAACACCTACACCGGCGGCACGAAGTTGAACGGCGGAGCGATCGCGATCAACAGCGCCACCAGCCTCGGCGATGCCGGCGGCGCGCTCACCTTCGGCGGCGGCACGCTCAAGTTGCTCGGCGACGTGACCAGCAGCCGCAGCTACCTCGTGAGCGGCACCCAGGATGCCAGCATCAACACCAACGGCTCCAACCTGACCTACGCCGGCGTGATCGCGCCGGTCAGTGGCGGCAGCGGCGGGTTGGTCAAGAGCGGCGCCGGAACCCTCATCCTCCAGACCGCCAATACTTACGTCGGCACGACGACGCTCGCCGGCGGCACGCTGAGCATCAGCGCCAACGACCAGCTCGGCGACGTTGCCACAGGCGCGGGGTTGATCTTCAACGGCGGCACCCTCGCCCCCACTACCACCCTCGCGCTCGACAACGCCGGCGCCAACATCCGCCCCGTCACGCTGAGCGCCGGCGGCGGAACGATCGACGTCCCGGACACCACCACCACCACCGTCCGCGGCTTCGTCGACGGCGTCGGCGCCCTCACCAAGACCAGCAACGGGACCCTGACGCTGTCGGGAGGTAACGCGTACTCGGGCGGGACCGTCCTCCAAGCCGGGAGGGTGATCGCCAACAACAACACGGCGCTGGGCAGCGGCGGCGTGACCATGTCCGACGGCACGACGCTGCACCTTCAAGGGGTGGGCAGCGGCAGCATCTCGGTGGGCAATCCGATCACGACCGTCGCTGGCGCCACCGCGACCATCACCGCCAACAACGCCGCCAGCGGCTACTTCGGGACCATCACCGGCGCGGCTACCGACACGATCTCGATCAGTGGCGCCGGCGGCGCGCAGGTGAGCTTCAGCCTGGGTGCGAACACGCAGCAGTTCGGCAACTTCCTGGGCACCGTCCGCGTCGAGAGCGGCGCCAGCCTTCGTTTTTCCAGCACCTCCAGCGTGAACAACGGTGGCGGCGGCACGAGCTTCAACGTGATCGGCGACCTCCAGACCCGAAACGCTGGCACGATCAATCTCGGCGAACTGACGGGCACGGGATCGCTGATCGGCTCGACCGGCGGCACCGGCATCGCCACGTTCTCCGTCGGCGCCAAGGGGACCAGCAGCACGTTCGACGGCGTCATCTCCGATTCCAACGCGAGCATCGGCCGGGTGGCGGCGCTGACCAAGACCGGCGCGGGCACCTTGACCCTCACCGGCAACCACACCTACACCGGCGCCACCGCTGCCAACGGTGGCAAGCTGCTGTTCAACCAGTCGCTGACGACCTCGTCCTCGCTCAATGCCAGCGGAACCGGCACGATCGCCCTCGCCTCGGGCGGCGGGAAGGTCTTCAAGATCGCCGCCGTCACGGCGACGGGGACCGGCAAGATCGACCTCGCCGACAACCGGTTGATCGTTACCAACGTCGACGCGGCCGCCGCGGCGACCACCGTTGGCAACCTCACGACGCTCCTGAGGAACGGCTACGCCAACGGCGGGTGGACCGGCGGCGCCGGCATCATCACCACCGCCACCGACGCCGCGCCCGCGACTCACCTCACCGCGCTGGGCGTGGCCGTCGCCGGAGACGTCGGCCTCACCGGCCAATCGTGGGCGGGCCAAGTGCTGGCCGACACGGACGCGGTCGTCATGTACACCTACGGCGGGGACGCCAACCTCGACGGGAAGCTCAACGGCGACGACTACTTCCGCATCGACAGCAACGTGAACGCCCCCGGCGCGAGCGGCTGGTCCAACGGCGACTTCAACTACGACGGGAAGCTCAACGGCGACGACTACTTCATCATCGACAGCAACATCGGCCGGCAGGGCACGGCGATCGCCTTCCCCGCCGGCGGCGGAATCACCGAGTCGAGCGGAATCGGTGGGGTGACGGTCGTGCCGGAGCCGGGCTCGATCGGTGGGCTCCTCACTGCTGCCGCTTGCGGCGTAGCCGCCCGCCGCCGCCGCCGCCGCAGCAGCAGCCAGCCGCTCTCGTCCTGGTAGGCCGATTTCTTCGTGCTCTCTCTCTCGCAGCCGCGGCCCTCACTGGTGTGGGGGTCGCGGCTGCTGCACTGTGGCGCCCGCGAGTCGCCGTTCGCCACGTACCTGGAGGACCGGAAGCGTGCGTACCGGCCCGATGCGTTTGGGTTGCTTCACGGCTTCGCGGGCTACACGCGCGACCGGTTGATCGACGCCGGCTCCGCTTCCGCGCGGGCCGTCTGCGCGGCTGATTGCCGTGGCCGAGCTCATGGACTCGCCGGCCGCCATCGCCTTCGCCCACTTCCTGCACTTGGCGCTGTTCTTCCTCTGCCCGCGCCTGCGGGAGGCGGCGTGCCCGCTGGAGGTGGCGGCGCATCGCAGACGCGGGCGACGATGAGGCCGACGGAGACGTCGCCGCGACGCTCGAAAGCGCTCGCGCGTGCGCACGTCATCGCCACGAACGCCGCCGCGCCCTCAGCGAGGGATCACATGAAGGTGCGGTGTCTCCTGCCGTAGCCTGCCGTCCGATGCGTCATGGGCCGCGTCGCGCGCGCGCGAGGTAGTTACCCTGCCGAACGATCATCAGGTACCCGTGAACCAGAGCGTTCGCGGTTCCTCGACTGGCTCGCATCACGCAGTGCCGTTGACCGGCCGCGGGGGCACCAGCGACCACTCAACGTAAGCAAGCAGAGCCAGGCGCCGCGTCCTAAGTGGTTGCCGGAGCCCTCGGCGCTTGCGGCGGAGGGGCGGGGTCCCGATCAAGCGCCGCCGGGGGCGTCGACTCCGTTGACAACGCCGCCCCCGCCGAACGCTCGGCGGGGGCGGCAGGAGAGAGAGAGGGAGAGCACGAGAACCGTTACGCGCCAACAACGGCGTTTCGGCGGCGGCGGCGGCGGCGGGCGGCTAAGCCGCAAGCGGCGGTGAGCAGCAGCCCGGCCGACGCCGGCTCGGGGACAGCGGTCACGTCGCTGATCCCGCCGCCTTGCGCGATCCCGCCGGACTGCGAGAACGGCGTGCCTTGGCGGCCGATGTTGGAATCGATGACGAAGTAGTCGTCACCATTGACGCGGCCGTCGTAGTTGAAGTCGCCGTTGCGCCAGTTGATGACCTTGTTGAGGGCGTTGATGTTCTGGTCGATCGAGAAGTAGTCGTCGCCGTTGATCTTGCCGTCGAGGTTTGCGTCGCCGCCGTAGGTATACATAACCAGCAAATCGGTCGCGGCAACGGACTGCCCGGCGAAGGTGCGATTGGGGTTGGAGTTGAAGTCGAACACGTCGCCGGCGGCGGCGGTGCCGAAGGTGGTCAGGTGGGTGGCGGCCAGGGCGTCGGTCATGCTGGTGATGATCCCGACGCCGTTCTGCGCGCCGTTGTTGGCACCGGCCTTGATGAGGGCGACGGTGCCGGTGTAGACGCCGGCCGTCGCGGTGGCGGTGGCGCCGGCGCCCGTGACGATCAGCTTGTTGTCGACGAGGTCGAGCTTACCGGTGCCGGTGACGCTGAGGCTCGGGGTCTTGATGACCCGGCCGCCGTTGGCGGTGAGTTGCAGCGTGCCGGCGGTAACGCTCACGGCCGAGGAGTTCACGAGGTTGGCCTGGACCAGGAGGGTGCCGGCGCTGACGGTGGTGCTGCCGGTGTAGGTCAGGTTGCCGGAGACGCTGGTGGACCCGGTGCCGACCTTGGTCAGGCTCCCGGCGCCGCTGAGGGTGCCGGAGTAATCGTTGCCGCTGACGTTGTTGTTGCCGACGCTGAGGGCAACCGGGTTACCCCCGTTGTCCACCAGCGCGAGGTTCCCGCCGCCGTTCAACCCGCCGAGCACGAACGCGTGGCTGGGGACCGCGGCGTCGAAGACGAGGCCGGCGCCGGCGTTGTAGCGGCTGTTCTGCAGCGCCTGGCTGCTGGCGAGCTTCAGGGTGCCGGAGTTGATGTTGGTGTCGCCGGTGAAGGTGTTGGCGCCGGCGAGGGTCAAGGTGCCGGTGCCGTCCTTGGTGAGCGCCACGATGCCGGCATTGACGCCGGTCCCGTTGTTGGCGATGACGCCGGAGAACGTGGAATTGGTGTTGAGGGCGCCGACGATGAAGGTCATGGTGCCCCCGCCGTTGAACGAGCCGAAGAGGCTGCCGTCGCCGGAGAGCTCGCCCATGTGGAAGGTGCCGATCAACTGAGAGTCGGGCGAGACCGACTTGCCGTTGCCCGTGCCGTGGACGAAGAACCTGGCGTGAGAGCCGTCGATGTTGACGGAGTTGGGGAAGCCGGGGCTGGCGCCGGTGTTGTCCCCGAACAGGAAGTTCGACCCGTTGCCGGTGCTGGTGGTGTAGTCGATCGTTCCGTTGAAGTCGCTGAGGCTGCCGCGGAAGACGACGCTGGTGCTGAGGCTGGGAATGGTCGGGTCGCTCTTGAGCGTACCCGATCCGCTGATGGCGCCGGTGAGGATCAGATTGCCGCCGGCGTTGTTGTTACCGCTCAGAGTGGTGGCGGTGCTGGCGGTGACGCTGATCGGGTTGGGGAGCTGCATGTTGGCGATGTTCTGCAGCGTCCCGCCCGCGAGCGTGAGCGTGCCGGTGCCGAGCGCGGTGGTCGCGTTGCCGGCGAGGTTGGCCGAGCCGACCTGAAGCAGCCCGGCGGAGAGCGTTGTGCCGCCTGAGTAGGTGCTGTCGCCGGTGAGTTGCAGCGTGCCGGCGTTCTGCTTGGTGATCTGCCCGGCACCACCGATCGCGTTGGCCATGGTGAGCTGCGTCGCGACGTTGTTGACGACGATGCTGCCATCGTTGGTGATCGCCCCCGTGCCGAGCCTCCCGCCGTCGTTCAACTGCACGGCGCCTGCGCTGATGGTGGTGCTGCCGGAGTAGGTGTTGGCGTTGGTGATGAAGAGCGTGCCGGCGCCGCTCTTGGTGAGGGTGCCGGTGCCGGCGATGAGCCCCGTGCCGCCGAAGGTGTAATTCCCCGCGGAGGTATCAACCGTGACCGAGCCGGGGGTGAGCGTGGCGGCGAGGTTGATGGTCTTGGTGGCGCCGACGCTGTTGAAGGTGACATTGTCGCCGTCGAAGTACTTCTGCGGGCTGGGGACACCGTCCTGCCAGTTGGTGCTGGTGTTGATGTCCCAATGGGTGGGGTTCGTGCCGTCCGTGCCGGTCCAGACCAGCGACAGCGCGCCCGCGACGACGTCAACCTGCACCTTGTTCGGGTCGCTGGTATTGAGCGTGTACGTCGCCGGGCGGTAGCTGCCCGCCAGGCCGACGACGGTTGGGGTCACGCCGTAGGTGACGGGCGAGCCGGCGGTGGCGAGGGTGATCGTGCCGTTGACGGGCGGCGCGGTGGGGTTCACCGTGATCGTCGACGCGCCGGCAAAGGTCAGGGCGTTGCTCACCTGGAGCAGGTCGCCGGTGCCGGCGGGCGTGGTGACATCGAAGATGAAGTTCCCGTTGGCCGCGCTCACGCCGGAGGCGATGAGCGTGCCGATGGAATTGATCCCGCCAGCGCCCGGGCTGAGCGTGGCGACGTTCGCGCCGTTGTTGGCCTGGAGCGTCACGGTGCCGACGGTGCCGGTGCCGCGCAACTCGCCGGCGGCGGTGGCGGAGGTGTTGACGTTGACCGCGCCTCCTGTCGCCAGCGTCCCGTTCACCGCCAGCGCGCCCTGGTCGATCTCGGTGGAGCCGGAGTAGGTGTGGTCGCCGGTCAGGGTGACCGCGCCGGCGCCGGTCTTGCGAAGCTGGCCGCTGCCCGACGTCACGTTCCCGTAGGTCTTGGGCACCAGGGTGCTGCCGTTGTTCAGGACGAGGGTGCCGTTGTTGGTGACGGCGCCGGTGCCGAGCGTGCCGACGTCGTTCAACTGGACGGTCCCGGCGCTGATGGTTGTCCCGCCGGAGTAGGTGTTGGCATTGCCGATCGTCAGCTTTGCCGCGCCGTTCTTCACGAGGCTGGTCGTGCCGCTGATCAATCCGGTCCCGGCGAAGGTGTAGTCCTTCGTGACGTTGTTGAAGGTGACGGATCCGGGGGCGAGCGTGCCGACGAGCGTGACGGCGGTGTTGGTGGCGGTGTCGTCGAAGGTGACGTTGTCGTTGGCGAAGAAGACGTCGGCGGCGGAGGTTCCGGCGTTGAAGAAGTTCGCCGTCGCCTGCTTGTCCCAATTGAAGTCCGTTCCGGAGGCAACGTTCCCGACCCACTTCAGCGCTGCCGCCGCGCTGACGACGTCGACCTGAAGCTTGTTCGCGTCGCTGAAGTTGAGGGTGGCGGAGGCGGGCCGGCCCACGGTTTGGACGTTGATCGTGGGATTGGTGCCGTAGGTGATCGCGCTGCCGGCGGTGGCGAGCGTGTAGGTGCCGGTGGTGGCGGCGCCGTAAAGGGTGAGGGCTGAAGCAGCGTTGAAGCTGACGGCGCCGGCGACCTGGAGGAGGTCGTTGGTGCCGATCGTCGTGGTGAGATCAAAGTCCAGCGAGCCGCCGTTGACGTTCAGGCTCGACATCGCGAGCGTTGCGATCGATCCGGCGCCGATGGCGCCGGTGCCGGGGTTGACGTGGGCGACGTTGCTGCCGTTGTTCGCCGACACCGTCACGTTGCCGACCTTGGTGGCGCTGCGCAGCTCGCCGGCGCTGGTCGCGGTCGCGTTGACCGCGACGGCGCCCGCCGCGTTCAAGCCATTGGTGCTGGTGACGTTCAACACGCCGCCGTTGATCGTGGTCGCGCCGGTGTAGGTCAGGCCGGTGGCGCTGCTGAGGGTTTGGATTCCATTGCCGATTTTCGTCAGCCCGACGGTCCCGCCGTTATCGAGGATCGAGCCGGCAAAGGTGGCGGTGGCGTTGTTGCCGCCGACGGTGAGGATCGAGGCGGTCGAGGCGATGTTGTTGCGAACGGTCCCGGTCGAGCCGATCAGGCCGTTGATCGTCTCGCTCTTGCCGTTCATCTCCAGGATCTGGTTGGCGAGGTTGAAGTTGCCCTTGCCGGCGCCGTCGGGGAGCACGTCGGACGCGCCCAGGAACAGCGTGGTGTTCATGTTCGTGTTTCCGCCCCAGTTGTTGAGCGGGCTGCTCAGCGTGACGCTGCCGCCGGCGATGCCGTCGCCGATGTCCAGCGCGTAGTCGCCGGTGATCTGCCCGGCGAAGGTGCCGTTGCGGTTGCGGGCGCCGATGCGGGCGTCGCCGATGAGGGTGATCGTGCCGGTGGAGACGGTGTTGATGTCGAGGCGAAGCGCGCCTTCGCTGCCCGCCGCGGCGCCGATGCCGGCGATGAAGAAGTTGTTCGGGACGGTAAGGTTCGAGCTCAAGTAGGCCTGCCCGCCCTGAAGGATGGTGACGGGGCCGGTCCCGAACGCCGCGTTGTTGCCGGCCTGAACTCGGCCCTGGTTGATGAACGTCCCGCCGGTATAGGTGTTGGCGCCGTTAAGGGTGGACGTGGGGCTGGCGCCGGTCGCGTTGATAGAGAGCTTGACGGCTCCGGCGCCGTTGTCGGCGATGGTCGAGTTGATCGTGATCCCGCCGCTGAACTGCTGGAGGTTGATCTCGCCCGCAGCGTTGGTGGCGCCGCCCGCGGTGAGGACGCCGTTGCCAATGACGTTGCCGATCGTTACCGCGCCGCTCCCGGTCGCGTTCATCAGTCCGCCGTTGGCGCCCAGGCGGAGGACGCCCGTGCTGGTGTTGGCGCCAAGGGTCAGCCCGGTGATGGCGGTGGCAACGGGAGCGACCGCGGGCGTGGAGAGCACGAAGTGCGTCGCGTCGGTGATCGACGCCACCGTCGCGCCGGCGGGAATGGTCGGACCGGTAATCGTCATGCCCACCGTCAGCGCCGCGGTGCTGGCGACGGTGACGTTCGAGCTGCCGCTGGTGGTCGACGCGGCCGTCAGGCTCACGCCGGTCGTGCCGACGCTGACCGTCTTGGCGCCGGTGGAAGCGGCGGCAGAGCTGAGCGTGTAGAGGTCGGTCGTCGCGGCGTTGGTGGTGGTGAGCGCGACGGCGCCGCCGGCGGTCACCTGCGCGTTGGCGGTGGCGGAACTGGCGATGGCGCCCGCCGCCTGCGCGGTGTAGCCGGTGTAGGCGACCATTCGATTGGAGCCGTCGTTGGTGGCGTAGCTCACGCCGTTCAGCGTCGCCCAGCCGCCGAGGATGCCGTTGGTGTTGGCATTGGTCGCGAGGATGGCGTTGGTCGCCCCAACGGTGCCGGCCGGGATGAAGTTGACCATCCCGCCGGCGTTACGCGTGATGGCGCCGAGGTTGAGGAGCACGTTGCCACCGGCGGTCTGCGACGTGCTGATGGTCGCCGCCGCCCCACCACCGGTCGAGGTGCCCGCGCCCAGCACGACGTCACTGAAGGTCTGCGAGCTGTTGGCGGCGCTCTTGCTGGTGACGTTCAGCGTGACCGCGCTGCTGTTGGCCGCCGTCTTAACTGCGGTGGGCGGCCCGCCGAGCACCAGCCGGCTGGCGGAATTGATGATGTTGGTGGTCGTGCCGGCGAGCTGGGTGAAGTCTAGCTTGAGGGTTCCCTGATTGATGATGGTGTCGCCGGTGTACGTGTTGACGCCGCCCAGCGTCAGCGTGCCCGAGCCGGTCTTGGTGAGGCTGTTGGCGCCGCCGTTGTTCGCCGCGACGCCGTTGTAGGTGGTGGTGCCGCCGTTCACGTCGAGGGTGCCACCGGTTCCGGCCGAGCCGCTGCCGAGCGCGATGCCGCGGTTGGTCGACAGCTGCATGGTCCCGCTGGTCCGCAGCGCGCCGCCATTGAGCGCCAGACCGCCGGAACCCGACGCGCCGTTGCCGAGGGGGTTGGTGGCGGTGGTGCCGTCGGCGGCGACGGCCAGCGTGCCTCCGGAGACGGTGACCAGACCGGTGAACGTGTTGGTGGCGCCGCTGAGGGTCAGCAGTCCGCTGCCGGTCTTGGTCAGCCCGAAGCCGCCGGAGATGACGCCGCCCAGCGAGAGCGCCCCGTCCCTTGGGGAAACGTTCACGGTGGGCGTGACCCCCAGCACCAACGGGAGGCTGATCGTTTGGGCGTTGAGCGAAGTGTCGACGATGTCGCCGCCGAGGGTGAGCGAGTTGCCGCTAAGGGTGAAGCTGGCGGCAGTGGTGTTGAAGGTGATGCCGGCGAAGGCGGTGGCAGCGGCAAAGTTGTTGCCGGCAGTGGTCTGCACGACGCCGTCGAAGACGAGGGCGTCGCCCGCGACGGGCGCGGTGCCGCCCCAGTTGTTGACGGTGAGCCAGTTGTTGTCCGCCCCGCCCCCGTTCCAGGTGCGGGTGGCGGCGTCGCTGCGCGGGGACGTGAGGGCAAGGCTTGCCAGCCCCACCGACGCCGCCACCGCGAGCCGGCGGCCGGCTCGCTGGTTGCTGCGCTTGTCGCTTCGAACCTGACACGACGCCGATTTGCTCTTGCTCTTCATCACTCGCCTCCGAATTTCGATCACTCTTCTCTTCGACCCCCGCCCCGTCCGACCGCCGCTCCGCAGTTTCCTGGAACCTGCCGGCCGCCACGCGGCGCGCCGGCGGGAAAACTCATTTGAAGACGTAATCCGCCGCGCCCGCCTGGTTGCTCGGGTCACCGAGCAAGTGGATCTTCAGGTGGGCGTAAGACCGCGGCACGTACTCCGCGTGCCCGTCGCAAAAGCCGACAACTCCCTTGCCGTTGGAGTTGGGGATCCACCCGCCGCGCGGCTCGTCCGGCAACCTGCGGTAGACCGCGTCGTGCCGGTCCGACAGCAGGTTCACGGCGCCAGGCGCGGCGTTGCCAGTGGGGCCCCACATGGCGCAGTTGCCGTCGTCCAGCGTGCGCTCGTCCTCCTCGGCCAGCAGGATCTTCTCCGACGTGTTCTTGACCTGGGTGATCTTGCGCTTCACCGACACGAGCGGGACGTTGGTTCCCGTCGGAAGGGCCAGGTGCCAGTTCAACGCGTAGCTGAACGGGTACTTCGTGCCGTGCGCGGTGGGGAAACCGGAGGCGCGGACATCCCAGTTGTCCGACGGGCAACGCAGCACGTTCAGGTTCGACAACGACAGCTTCAGGTAAGGCCCGATGCCGCCGGTCGCGATGGTCAGCTTCGGCGGTAGCGCCGCGGCGCGGCCCTGCTGGTAGTGAATCCAGTCGAAGGGGCTCTGGATGTTGAACGGCGAAGCGGCGGGGAAGTATCCGCGATTCCCATGGGTGTACATGATGATCCCCATGGTGACTTGCCGGATATTGCTGAGGCACTGCGCCCGGCTGGCCGCCTCGCGGGCCTTCTGGAGGACCGGCAGCAGCACGCCCATCAGCATGGCGATAATGCCGATTACGACTAACAACTCGACCAGCGTGAAACCTCTCGATTGGCTGGCTGGACGATCACATCGCTTTTCGCACATGCCCGACTCCATTCCGATTTCAGCGGTGGTTGGCGTCCCATCCCGGTGAAGGGGACCGCAATGATGGTGGGAATTGTGAAGTCTTAAATGACGGCTGTCGTACCCACTTTGCGTTCGTTAAAGATCAAAAAACGACATGCGGTGCCGGAGCCGGCGCAGGCGCCGGAGCAGCAGGTTTTCGGGAGAATTGGGCGGGCTCGCGTGAGGGGAGGCGGGGACGGATATGGCGCACGGGCACTCAACCGCCCGCCGAACGCATCCCGCGCAGGGCGTCGCGCCGGAAGGCGGCGGGCGTGCTGTCGGTCTGTATCCGGAACGCGCGGTGGAAGTTGGCCAGCGTCGAAAAACCGCACCGGTCCGCGATCGTCGGCAGCGTCAGGTCCGGCTCCAGCAGCAGCCGCCGTGCCGTCTCGACGCGGACCCGCGCGATCTCTTCGTGCGGGGTCCGCCCGAGATGCGTGACGAACTGCCGTTCCAGCCAGCGCCGCCCCACCGGGACCACGCGCAGAACGTCCTCCACCGAGCACGGGTCGCAGGCGTGCTCGCGGATGAAGCGGATGGCATCGGCCAGGTTGGGGTCGCCCACCGCCAGCACGTTGGTGCTCTGCCGCTGAACCACGCGCACCGGCGGCAGCCGCGTCAGCCGCTCCTCCTCGGTCAGCTTTTCACCAGCGAACAGCCGGTCCAGCAGCTTGGCGCACCCGTAGCCCATGCGCGCGAAATCGGCATCCACGCTGGACAGCGGTGGCCAGGCGCCCTCGCAGAGCAGGTCGTCGTTGTTGACCCCGATGATCGCGACGTGATCGGGCACACCGATGCCGCCCGCGAGACAGGCGTCGGCGAGGTCGTGCGCGACGGAGTCGTCCGACGCCAGCACGCCGAGCGGGCGAGGCATCGACTTGAGCCACTCGATCAACGCCGCACGGTGTGGGTGGGTGGTCCACTGTTCGGTGGACGGCCAATCGACCGGGCACTCGGAGCAGTCGAAGCCCCGCGCGTTCAGCGCGGCGCGAAATCCCTTGAGCCGATTGAGAGCGACGGGCGAGGGCCCGATCGGGCGGTGGCGGAGGGTGATCTTGCCCGAAGCGTCGGCGTAGCGGTCGTGCGTGGCAGAGGCGCGCTGGAGCCCGTAGAACGCGAAGTGGCGTAGGCGGCAGTCGACCAGGTGCTCCGCTGCCATCGCCCCCGCCGCCTCGTCGTCCAGCGAGACGACCGGCATCTGCTTCGGACTAGTGCCCCCGGAGCACGAGACCAGGTACGTGCCGGGCTTGGCGAACTCGACGATCCAGGGGACGCCGCCCACAACCACGCCGTCGCAATTGGGAAAGTCTGAATAGCCGGGGGGAACAGGCCGGATTGACTTGTGCAGGATCCACTTGCGCTGGAGGTTCGCGTACCGCGTCACACCCCTCAAAATGCTTCGCCCGTAGGTGCTCGCACCATCGACCACCACGCCCACGACTTTCTGGTGGCGCGGCGAGGCGTTTATCGGGGCTCGTCGCATTTTGATCCAATTCTAACGCATAGAACAATACCCGCCAACTCGCTCTGGCGGCATATTCATCTCGACGCGATCGGCTCGCCCCCGGCGCGGCGGCTGTGTCAACCCGACCGGAGATGCAAATGAAGCGGCAACGAGGGCTGTTCATCCTGGACCACGAGGCTCGCCAGCTCATCTACGGCCCGGACGAGATGCGCGCGATCGGCGAGCGCGTCGAGCTCGTCGCGCCACCGCAGACCCGCGCCTCGGTCCAGGAGAACCTCGAGCTGCTCGAGCCCGTCGACCTGATCTTCAGCGGGTGGGGGGCGCCAGTGCTCGACGTGCGCTTCCTCGACGCCGCGCCGCACCTGAAGGTGTTCTTCTACGGCTCCGGCACCGTTGGGCACGTGACAACCGACGCCGTGTGGGATCGCGGCGTCGCGGTGACCACCGCGATTCAGGCCAATTCGCGGGCGGTAGCGGAGTACTCGCTGTCGACGATCCTGTTCTGCCTGAAGCACGGTTGGCGGCTGGCGCGCGAGACGCGCGAACGAAGGACCTTTGTCGACCGCAACGCGGCGCCCGGTTGCTACGGCAGCACGGTGGGGGTCGTCTCGCTGGGGGCGATCGCGCGCATCCTGCTTAAGCTGCTCAAGCCATTCGACTTGAAGATCGTCGCATACGACCCGTACGTCAGCGCCGCCGACGCCGCAGCGATGGGCGTTGAGCTGGTGTCGCTGGACGAGATGTTCCGCACCTGCGACGTCGCTTCCGTGCACACGCCGCTGTCGGCGGAGACACAGGGGCTGATCACCGGCGTGCACCTGGCGTCGATGAAGCGCGGCGCGACCTTCATCAACACCGCGCGCGGGCAGATCGTGCGGCAGGAGGAGCTGATCGCGGTGGCGGTGAACCGGCCGGACATGCAGTTCGTACTCGACGTCGCCGAGCCCGAGCCCCCGCCGCCGGACTGCCCGCTCTACACGCTGGACAACGTGATGCTCACACCGCACATCGCCGGCTCGACGGGCAACGAGTGCAGGCGAATGGGGCGCTACATGGTGGAGGAACTTGAGAGGTACGTTTCGGGCCAACCGCTGCGCTGGGCGGTGGCGCCCGCGGCGACGGCGGTGTCGTCCCGCCGGCCCCCGAGCCACCGGTTCGACCGCGTGACGCTCGGCCCGGCCGTCGCGCGCAGCACCGACGCCGCGGCGTTGCTGCCGTAGCTGCGGCGGTCCGACGCGTCGCGGTGCCAGTACCGCCCGGTGATCGCCGGGTCGTGATCCAAGGCCAGCGGCGGTGGCGAGGAGTCCAAGTGTACGGTGGCCTCGCCCGTCATCTGGTACAGCCGGCCGCGGGTTCATCCGCACCAGCTCGCCGGGCGTGCTGCGCGTGCCCGACTTCGTGATGACGACCGGTTGGCCCGAGCCCTAATCCTTGAAGTAGCTCTGCGTGCCATCCTGTGTGGTGAAGTAGCCCATAACTTTGAATCCTCGTGCGGGCGGTTGCGAGATGATCCCGATGCGGTGCAGCGCCTGGCCGATCCACGCGCCGCGCAGGGGCGGAGCGGCGGCTATGGCAACGTCGATGCCAGACGGTTCCGCCTTCCACTGTCCCCGCACGCCCGCGGATGGCGCGGCGGCATCGAGTTCGACGCGAAACCATTGCCGCGCCCAATCGCGGAAGTGCGTTCGCTCCGCTTGCGTCAGGCGCGTCGCGTCATTGCCGCGACCGCACCCGGCCAGGGCCGCCGACCGCACGGCCTGCTCGCGCGATGTGCTCGCCAGCGCCGGCTCCGACGCGTGCGCCGCCGCCCCCAGCCGAGCGTGCGCCGCGTGGCGTTCGAGGAACTGGCACGAGGCGGTCATCGCCAGCCGCTCGTCCGCGTCGCGCGGCTCGGGCTCCAGTCGTAGGACAGGGCCGCCCGCGCGAGCGCCTGCCGCGCCTCGGTTGCTCGCCCGAGTCGCGACTGCGCCATCGCGATGATCATGTCGGGCACGGGGCCGAAGACGCGGGCAGGTTCGCCCTGCACCGTCGCGATCGCGCTTTCGTAGCGGTCGGCACGGTATTCGGCCAACGCTTTGGCCATGCGCAGGAACCGGTATTGCCACGTCTGGCGGGCCGACTCCGACACGAGCGCGCGGTCGATCAACGCCGTCGCCCGCGCCACGTCGTCCGGCTCAACCGGCGGCGCCAGCAGGCAGGTGCGACCGACGTACTCGCAGTCGTGCGCATCGTCGCCGTCGCCGAAGCGGTCCAGCAGCAACCGGCAGGCGCGGCGGTACTCTTCGTCGCGGCCGAGAGACAGGCAGTATTACGCGTAGCCTTGCCACTGGTGATTCAGCGAGTCCGCGCGGGGCGGGGCGTCCAACACCGCGCGCCAGATCGACAGCACCTGGTCGACCCGGCCGTGTCGAACCAACTCGCTTCGCAGCTTCGACGCCCACCAGGGGCTGCCGCCGGTCGGTTTGGAAACCGCGCTGCGGTACTGCTGGACGAGCTCGTCCAGCCGGCCGAGCGCTACCAGGCTCTCGCACAGCGTCGCCCTGAACAACGTGAAGATCGCGGGGCGCGCGGAGTTGGCATCCAGCTCGCGCAGCGCCTCCTCGTGGCGGCCGAGGCGCGCCAGCGCGATGCCGAGGAACCCACGGTAGATGGCGCCGGCTGGATCGAGCCGGGCCGCCTCGCGGAACTCGTGGATCGCCTCCTGCGCCTTGCCCGAATCCAGGAGGCAGACGCCGAGAATGTGGTGCGCCAGCGCCGCTTCCGGGCGGAGCACGACCGCCGCCTGGGCGTAGCGAACCGCGCCGGCGAGGTCGCGGACCTGCATCATGTTGGTCGCCAGCGCAAGGTTCGCGCAATAGTCGGCCGGATGCGCCTGCTGGACGCGAACGAGGAACGGGACCGTGTCAATGTTCGCGGCGTCGAGGTGATCGCGGACGACCAGCAAAAGCTCGACCGGCTGGCGCGCCAGCGCGGGATCGGCGCTGGCGGCGGCGGCCTTGCGCGGGTCGGCCCACGTCGGCGGTGGCCGGACGGCGCCGCGCCCACTTGATCGTTCGCTCGATCCGCCCCACCGGCCGCGCCGCGATGCACTCGCCTCGCATGAAGCGACGGAGATCTTCCGCCCGCGCACCCGCCGAGGCGTCCCGCCGCCCCGGCTGCGTCGCCCGGCAGGGGAGGCAG